>JBOHVN010000017.1:0-7531 GCA_050735675.1 Binatia bacterium
GCTCGGATTCGCCATTGGCGTTTTCCTCGACAATGTCTCCGAAGGTTTTCGAAACCCATACTCCTAAACGACGAGTTCGGTCAAGCGGCATTGCCGTGCAGGCAAATGAAAGGTTCAAGATCCCGCAACTTGCCAGCACGAGCTCGGTTGATATGAGCCTTTTCTGCAGACTTTCGTCAAAATATGCGCTAGACATCGTTTTCATTAGCGGTCGAGGAGCAACGTCATGGATACCAACAAAACGGTAACCGTTCCTGTGGAAACGGTTGGTCAGGCTTATTTGGAAATCCTGCGGGCACGCGGGATCAAGTATTTTTTCGGCAACAGCGGCACCGACTTTGGGCCGATCATCGACGGGCTGGCGAAGTTTGGCGCCGAGAAAAAAAGGCATCCGATGCCGATCACCGTCCCGCATGAGTTCGTGGCGGTGAGTATGGCGCAGGGCTACGCGATGATTACCGGGGAGCCGCAGGTCGTCATGGTGCACGTAATCGTCGGCACCGGGAATGCATCGGCGGCGGTAATGAACGCGTCGCGGCTCAACGTGCCGATGATATTCTCCGCCGGCCGGACACCGCTCATGGAAGAGGGGCTGAGAGGCAGCCGCACCAACTTTATTCACTGGGGGCAGGAGTCTTTCGATCAAGGCAGCTTGCTGCGCGAGTTCACGCGCTGGGATTATGAGCTGCGTAATGGCGATCAGGTGGAGGCCGTCGTCGATCGCGCCCTGGAAATGGCGCTCGGTAACCCGCAAGGCCCGGTGTATCTGACACTGCCGCGCGAAGTCTTGGCGCAGAAAATGGACTCGGTCACGATTCACCCGTTTCGCAAAAGCCAAGCCGAGGCCTTGCAGCCAAGCGCGCAAACGATCAAGCGCACCGCTGAGGTATTGCGCGGCGCGGTCAATCCGCTGATCATCACCGGCCGATTGGGCTCGGATCCGACGGCGATGAGCGCGATGGTTTCCTTCGCCGAAGCGCTGGCGGCGCCGGTGGTCACGCCGGCGAGCCCGTTCGTGAGTTTTCCGAACACGCATGATTTTCATCTCGGTGTCAGTTCGGCGCCGTATATTAAAGATGCCGACGTGGTTGTGGTGGTCGAGAGCGATGTGCCGTGGTACCCGTTTCAGGGGAAACCGCCCGAGAACGGCAAGGTCATCCAGATCGCCCGCGATCCGAACTATGGCGGTATTCCGATCCGTAGTTTTCCCAAAGACATTTCCATCGGCGGCGATCCCAAGCTCGCGCTGGAGCTGCTCGCGCAGGAATTGAAATCTCAACCGCGGAACGAAAAGCTGATCACTGAGCGCGCCGAACGAATTCGCTTGCTGCACAAACAGTATCGGGAACGATTGAAACAAAAGGCCGAGAAGGCAAGTCATGAAAGGCCGATCGATACCGGCTGGTTGTCCCATTGCGTCGACCAGGTGAGGGACAAAGATACTCTCATCGTCAACGATCACGGCGTATCGCAAGAGCATTTGAGCTTGAGCGAGCCGGCCAGTTATTTTGGCGGCTCTCCGGCCGGCGGTCTGGGCTGGGGAATCGGCGGCGGCTTGGGCATGAAGCTTGCTCACCCCGAAAAAACCGTGATCGCCAGTTGCGGTGATGGAACATACATGTTCAACAACCCGACCGCCTGCCACTTCGTCTCGCAGGCCTACGATCTGCCCATGCTCACGATCGTATGCAACAACGCGATCTGGCACTCGAGCAAGGCGGCGACACAACAGGTTCTGCCGGATGGTTGGTCAGCCAGCACCGGAAGCTATCCGCTATGCGAGCTATCGCCCTCGCCACGTTACGAGATGGTTGTCGCCGCCCACGGCGGCTACGGCGAGATGGTCGAGGATCCGCAGCAACTGCTGGCGGCGCTGAAGCGCGCGCTCAAAGTCGTCAAAGAAGAAAAACGGCAAGCGGTGCTGAATGTGATCTGTGGTACCCACTAGCCTGTCGCTGTAACCGGATTGTGGTTCGTTTTTGTCCACGAGCCCAAGAGATTCGAGATATTTGACGAGGGAGACGGCAACAGATGGTGGGTTTGGGATCGGAGTTGGTCTGTTGAATGGAGCCAAAATGCCTCGTTAGTCTGAGCTCATGAAAAGCATTCACAAATATTGGATCGCATCTAAACAGGTTACGGTAGCGGCGCTTGTTCTCTTTGTCGTAATCGCTCTTGTTAATTTTCCTTACGACGTTGATGAGCCTCTCACTCAGCAGCAGATAGCGGACGCTCAAAAATATTACACCGAGGCTTATCAGAAGCCGGTAAACGAAAACTCAGTAAGATCGGAATATGAAACGGAATATATTCGTGTAGCGAAGCTCGTCGCAGAAGCCACACGCATCGATGAACAGGTGAGTGCATTTGTCAAGCGGTTTAATCTGAGCGATCGGCGGGTCTTGGAAATTGGATCAGGCCGAGGCTACTTGCAGGACGTCGCGCAAAACTATACCGGGCTCGACATTTCTCCCAGCGTGGCCCGCTTTTATCACAAGAAGTTTGTTCTTGGCTCCGCTACGGCAATGCCCTTTCCAGACGACAGCTTTGACGGGGTTTGGTCGATTTGGGTGTTCGAGCATGTACGGAATCCCGAGCAGGCATTTAATGAGGCGCGACGTGTTACACGAGACAAGGGAGTACTTTTCCTACTTCCGGCATGGAATTGTACGCCGTGGGCTGCCGAGGGTTACGAAGTCAGACCTTATTCTGATTTCGACTTGGCGGGAAAGATGATCAAAGCGAGCATTCCGCTGCGGTCATCAGCAGTCTTTCGAGCATTTACGCTTCTGCCAAGCCGAATTCTCCGCAATCTGGTCGCTCGATTTGGACCAACCAAATTGCGGTACCGCCGTTTGACCCCGAATTATGAAAAGTACTGGGTCCCGGACAGCGACGCGGTTAATTCCATAGATAGCCATGAAGCGATGTTATGGTTTCTTAGCCGCGGCGATGAATGCTTGAATTGTGAGGACGCTTCGATATTTTTGCCTTTAACTTCGATGCCGCTTATTATTCGTGTTAACAAACAGGTCGGATAGCACCGTGATCCCGGCGACGATGCGCGCCGGAAAGGCGAACATGCGCGAGCTACTGGATATGGCCAGGAAAGAAGCGACGACTCGCTCCTTGAACCTTTAACGACGCGCTTTGAATCATTTGCAACGATTGGAACGGCCGGAATCAAACTCTTCAAGTAAATGAAAAAACCCGCATCATCATCGCTGGCGGCGGTCCGGTCGGCGTCGTCTCGGCGCTGGCGTGCGCGCAGCAGGGTTACACGCTAACGCTGATCGAGGCCGCCAAGGTCGACGACAGCCCGCGCGCGGCGACCACGCATCCCTCGACCCTCGAGATGATCGCGCGCGTCGGCCTGATCGAGCCGTTCATTCAGGAGGGATTGATGGCGCGCTACTTTCAATTTTGGGACAAGCCGGCGCGCTTGAAAATTGTCGAGTTCGATCACGACACGCTGCGCCACGACACGCCCTATCCATTCGTCGTTCAGACTGAACAACACAAGCTCGCCCGCAGGGGCATCGAACGGCTCAAAACCTTTGCCGGCGTGGAGGTGCGCTTCGGCACCCGCGCCACGGGAATGGGCGCGCTTTGACGAGCTGCGCGCGCTTAGGAGCATTGGATCGAGGCGTCGAGTAGTTAACCAAGCACAAAGATTATTCGAGAAATATTATCGAGGCTCGTTGCTGCGCCGCGTGCGGGGATTGCACCTGCTCCATGGTTTGACAAGCTCACCACGAGAGGGCGTGGCGCTGAGCGGCTTGAGGTTGACTGTTGCGTGCGGAAGGTCCAACTTTAATGCCCTTAGAGTTACGGATTTCGAAATTTCACGTCTTGAAATCCGGGTAGCCCGCCTTCGCCGCTTGCGCTTTATAATCCGCGACTAACTCTTCGCGCGGCTTCTCGTGCACCCACACGGCCTCGGTGAAACTCCATAACGTGAAAGGATGGGCGCCGAGGGCGTAGAGTTTGCCGTAGTCTTTGGTTGCGAGCGCTTCGCGCTCTTCCGGCTCGAGTTTCAGTTTTTGAGTTTTCTCCCATTTCTCGACAAACTCGCGCGGCTGGGCCGTATATTGTTTTTCCGCGTCTTCATCCATGTTGACCAAATGAATGAGTTTGTTCATCAAGTATTTGCTCATAAAATTTCCTTCCTAAGCCGTCGCCAGCGTCCATAGGCCAATGGCGATGAACCCAATACCCGCCAGGTATTGCAGGGTTTTTTCACTGACGTATTGCGAGATCACTGAACCAGCCAAAACGCCGATTGCCGATGTCACAATCAAAGCGAGCGCGGCGCCGACAAATACCGTGAGCTTGCTCGCTTGCTTATCCGAGGCGAACAGCATGGTCGCGAGCTGGGTTTTATCGCCGAGCTCGGCGATAAACACAGACGTGAAAACTGTCGCAAGCACCTTCAAATCCATTAACGCGTTCCTCTTCGCTTCAAGAATTCGGCCTTTTTTCTAAGCGTGTTTATCCCAGCTAAAAAACGGAATCGCTGGGAATCCCGCGTCTAGCCCTTCCGCGTAGGACGGCTTCGTGGAGTTCGCCACGCCCATCATCATCAAAAAATTCAGGTAACCGCTGGTCATGTTGCCCGACTGGATCATCTTCTCGGGCGTGCAGCTTGCGGCGGCGCCGTCGATGTCGCCGTTGACGATCCAGCCGACGGCGGCGGCGTCGAAGTTGGGATCGGTGAGATGGCGCTCGAATTGTTTCGGGCCGCCGACTTCGAGCGACAAGTGGCCGCTGACCAGCACGCCGATGCGCTTGTTGGTCGGCAGGCCGTCGATCGCGGCGCGGATCGCTTTGCCGACTTCGAAGTAGCGTTTGGGCCTCGGCATCGGCGGGGCGATGCAGTTGGTCAAGATCGGCACGATGGGAATGTCCATCTCGGGACGCACGAACATCATCGGCACGATGATCGAGTGATCGATGGTCAGTTCATTCGAGTAAGCGAAATCGACGCCGCGGTCGAAAGCGCCTTCCATGATCGCGTCGGACACGTCGGCATCGCCGGGAAGTTTGCATTTCGGCAAGTCGAACTCGCGCATCTCGTCGTAAAACGTGCCGTCGTATTGATCCATCTTGCCGATCATGAAGGCCGGCATATTGTCCATAAAAAATTGATGCAGGTGATCGTTGCCGATGCAGACGAGCACGTCCGGAATTGCTTCCGCGAGCTTTTGCCGCATCATGGCGATACGCTCTTGGACTTTCGCCGCTCCCGGTGGTTGTTGAGGCTGCTTGAATAACCGCGGCATGAACGGATTGTGAGTAATGCCGATGATCGAAACGATCTCTGCCATAACTGACCTCCTAAAATTCGTTAATGTGGTTTTTATCACGCCCAGTTTGCTACTGTAAATGGCGGTATTTCATGCTCGCAGTTGTCATTCTGAGAGGAGGAGCAGTGCGACAAGGAATCTGCTCTTTCCTTTCTCATCGAATGACATCGACAAAGCGCAAAACAGATGCTTCACGTTCGTTCAGCATGACATGCGAGAACACTCCGAATGTCATGAAAGATTCGCTTGCCTAGGCGTTCTCTGCGGTCAAACTCTCTCCCATAGCGGGATGAATCGCGCCCTACCTTTGTGACCTTTGTACTACTATGCTTCGAAATTTTCGCGGTTCGCGCAAATTGACGGAAGACTCACCGCAGAGGCGCCGAGGGCACGGAGAATGAGATTCAAAAAAAAATAACTCTGCGCTCTCAGCGTCTCTGTGGTGAATATTTGTCTTTCTTCGGTTGCGGCTTTGCCCCGCTGGGCTCTATGTGGTTAAACTTTTGCTTGGCTCAGGATGACATCACTAGGAGATCGACTTTGCGGAGAGTCGTCATCGGATTTTCTCAATGATTGGCACAGTCAGTCTTGCCTCGGCTCAAGAATAATCTTTCCGGCATTCTCATTACGCTCGACGCTGCGATGGGCATCGGCCGCTGCGCGCAGCGGTAGGGTGCGGTGAGTCATGGCGCGAATTTTTCCGGCGCGGGCCGCGGCGAGAGCTTTTTCGACGTCAGGCGGGTTGGTGCCGGCGGCACCGAGAATGCTGAGGCGGCGCAGGTAAAGTGATTTTACATCCAGCGTCACGGCTCCGCCGCCGTGCGCACCGGCGGTGACCAAGCGCCCGCCGATGGCTAGACTGCGCAATGCGCCGGGCCAGAGCGTCGGATCGGCGATATTCTCGCAGACGATATCCACGCCTTCGTTGCCGGTGAGTTTCATGACTTCTTCGGCGAGGTCGTGAGTCCGGTAGTTGATGCCGTAATCGGCGCCGTAGCTCTTGGCGAGAGCGACTCGGTCGTCGGCCCCGGCGGCGGCGATGACTTTGGCGCCGGACATTTTCGCCACCTGCACGCAGCAACTACCGAGCGCGCCGGCCGCGCCCATAACCAGAACCCATTCGCCAGGCTTGATCGCCGTCTTGCTCGCCAGCAGATTGAACGCCATGGGAAAGTGCCGAGTGATCACGCTGCCCTCGGCGAAGCTGAGGTTGTCGGAAATTTTGAAAGCGTTGCGCGCGGGCACCGCAACGTATTCCGCATAACCGCCCCAGCGGTGCAGGCCGATATGTTGGCTCGCGACGCAGTTGGCCTCCAGGCCCTTGCGGCATTGCTTGCAGCTCAAGCACGGAATGATCGAGATCGTCGCCACCCGGTCGCCGAGTTTGAATTTAGCGACGCCGTGGCCGACTTCTGCCACTTCGCCGGCGGGGTCGACGCCGAGCACATGGGGCAAGTGAATCGTGACCGGATATTTGCCGGCGCGCACATCGCAATCGAGCGTGCGGTTGACCGACACCGAGTGAACTTTGATAACCACCTCGCCCGCGCCGGCTTTGGGCGCCGGAACATCCGTGTAACGCAAAACCTCCGGTCCGCCGAATTCTTTAATGACGATAGCTTTCATTTTCAGAGGATTTCGCAGCGCGGTTTTCGCGGCAGGTTTAATCGATGCGGCGACACGGGAGTAGCGCCGCACGGATTAGGCACCAGCCGGATCGACACCAGGCTGTCGTTGATTGTTTTTTCGTTCGCGCAACCGCTCGCGAAGTTTATTCGGCTCGCGCTTTTGAAGAAGCCGCTCTTTTCCGGCTCGTTGTAGAAAGTCGGATCGATAAAATCGGCAGGCTTGTGCGCCTTTGCCCGCGGATCTTTCTCCCCAATTTGAGCCAGGATGGTTTTTACCGCCTATACGGCAAGCGCGGCGGCCGTTCGACTCGAACGGCGGCGAAAATTAGAACACGATTCATCGCGTCTCCTGCGTAGACATCCTTGAGATCTTGTTTAACGGCGCTAATAGCATATAAATCGATGAGCCCCAAATAGACGGAGAATGTTGACTTTAAGACTGCGGGAGTATAACAGAACGAGGCACGCCGCGAAAATCGCGCGGTGACCAAAATTCAGCGGAGGATCGACCTCAATATGACGGTCGCGGACATCCAGGCAAAGAGCGAAAGCTGGAACATGAGGGTCATCGGCCATCATGACCTGAACGGTCACGGC
>JBOHVN010000018.1:0-2564 GCA_050735675.1 Binatia bacterium
AGCTTCCAGTGGTGAAACGTATCTTTGACTCCCTGCAGCACGCCGCCCAGCTTGCCGATCTTTGTTTCGGCAATACTGGTTCCCTTGACTGCCAGATCAATCAGCTCCGGAATGGCGAAGAGCCCGAGAGTCGCCGGCACCAAACGGACACCGTCCCACAGATAGAGGGTTCCAAAAGTGTATCGTTCGATACCCGAGATCGGATCTAATCCAACGGTGGCAAGCTGTAGACCGATGGCGGCGGCGGTGAGGCCCTTGAGTACAGCGTCACCGCTCAAGGTGGCAAGAAAGGTGACACCGAGCAAAGTGAGCATAAAAAATTCCGGCGAAGTGACGGACAGCACGAGGGGACGAACGATCGGTATTGCGAGTGCCAGGCAGAAAGCGCCGAAGATAGCGCCCAGGAGCGAGCTCATCAAAGCCGCGCCGAGGGCGCGCCCAGCCTCGCCTTTTTTGGCCATGGGATGGCCATCGACAATCGTCGAGGCGGTAATGGCTTCGCCCGGAACTCCGAAAAGGATCGACGTGATGTCGCCGGTGGTGGCCGTGACCGCCGACATGCCGAGCAAAAAGGCGAACGCTTCGACACCGTCCATCTTGAAAACGAAGGGGAGCATCAAGGCGAGGGTTACCGGCCCGCCGAGGCCGGGCAGGATGCCTACGGCGAAGCCGATGGCGATCCCGACGAGCATTAAGCTGACGCTGTTCCAGGAAAGTACCAGAAACAAACCGTCGACAAAGGCCTGAAGCATCTCGAGGGGCATAAGCGGCTTTAGCCTAGGGTATTCCGACAGACGGCACGGAAAAACAAGGAATGCTTCACCGCGGAGGCGCAGAGTTCGCGGAGAGTTTAATATTCACCATTGGATCTCGGCGTTTCAGCGATAACTGAGCAGGAATAATTTCTATTGCGCCAATATAATGCAAGGGCAGGTTTGAAACCTGCCCTTGCATTGAATTTTCTAGCTGGCTCACGGTCATTTCTTGGCTGTCGCTGGTTTGCCGGGTAGAACGATTCCTTTCAGCTTGGCCTTAGTCGCGTCTTTGAGAGTGTAAAAACCGCCGAAGATCTTGGCGATGGTCGGGCCATCCACGGGTTTGAATTCCAACTTGGCTTTTTTAGCTTCGGCCAATAGCTCGGGATCCTTGGTTGTCTCCATAAAAGCCTTTTGCAGCAGCGCCAGACGGTCTTTGGCCATTCCCGGCGGCACCGAGTAAGGCCGGGCGACGACACCGTAGGCCCCGTCAACGATCTTGAGGAGTTCACGCGCTTCGTCTGTCTTGGCATATTTACTCGCCAAAGGGACGTGCTTAAGCTCAGGATGAGATTCGAGCATGGTCTGCAATACCGGTTGGACCTGTCTCGACTCGAGCGCTTTGCTCCAGGTTGGCTTGATCGATTCCCATGCCCAGCAACCTCCATCGATCTCTCCGGCTTCGGCAGCCACGCGGATTCTCGACGTGCCCTTGTAGCCTTCGATCATTTGGATCGGCAGGCCGATGGCGGCTTTGATAAGCTTCGGCACATCGTCGGTGGTGGATCCGGGAGCCGTGCCGCCAAGCTTGACCGGCTGCTTGGATTTAAACCACTCGTCCACGCTGCCTATGCCGCTCGCTTTGGTCAGCACGCACACGCCGGAATCCGGCGTGGGAACACCCAGCCAGCCGAACTTTCTGCCGTCGAACTTGGCGGCCTTATTGCCGAGCGCGTCTTGCAAGACCAGCGGGCCGATAAAGTTGCCGATCGTGAGCCCGTCAGGCTCTGCCTTATTAAAGATATAGTTCGCGGCAATGAGGCTGCCGGCGCCGGTCATGTTCTCGACTATCGTGTCGGGATTGCCGGGAATATGCTTGCCGATATGACGCGCGATCATGCGCGAGTAAGTATCGAAGCCGCCGCCGGCGGCGAAGCCGACGATAAAGCGAAGGGTCTTGCCTTTGTAGAAATCTTGCGCGCGCGCGCCGGACGGCCCGGCTAACAAAATCAGACCGATTGCGACTAAAAACCAAATGAATGTTTTCTTCATGATCTCTCCTTTTTTGGATTTGTTTCTCTTACCTGCCGCAGATGAAATTTGTTTCAATCCATTACTCCAACACTCCAATACTCCAAGGGATCTCAGTCTTCTTCGGCCGCCTGCTTAGATGTTCAACCAATCGAGCAAAAGCCCCTCTGGAAAGGGCAGGTGCAGCGCGTAATCGAACATCCCGTAAAAAAACCCCCAGGCGATTAGAGCCAAAGCGATGCTGGTTAACCACCGCTCCTCACCGCTAAATTTCAGATAAAGAAATGTCGCGAGCGCCGATGCGATGGTAAATCCCAGAAACCAGATGATGAGAAAGAAGCCGACGATCCAGCCGGCGATGATCATGGTCCGATTTCGCGCCTCATCCGGCGCGATCGCATGCGCGCTCTCCGCCAGCAAAAGGTTCTCGGACGGAACCGTACGGGTGGAGCGAAATAGCTCCATGCCGAATGTGAGAATGGCGAGAATCAGGCACGGGACACCGATGGCCAGAGGAAACAGCGCGGCGCGCGGCTCCCAGGAGCCGAAGCCGAATTT
>JBOHVN010000019.1:0-9203 GCA_050735675.1 Binatia bacterium
TAAAAATCATTCGCAAGAATTTTCATCTTTCTCTTCTAAACTTGGCGGCTTTGCGCCTTGGCGGGAGGAATTTCCGACTCCGAGTGCTTTCAGCTTCCAGATCATTTGCGTAGACCGCGCACATTTGGAACTACAGTACAGAGTTCGCAGAGTTCGGAGTAATGTTTATCAAAACTCTTTACTCCGCCTCCTCAGCGCCTCTGCGGTGCAATCTCCGATCCGTGGTTCACAGAAAAGCCTGAAGAGCCATTTTTATAAAACCGCAATGACTTCAATTTGGAATAATACTTCGCCGCGCAATTCCACTTTCAGCGAATGGCGCGCCGGCCGGTCATGCTCGTCGGGAAACATCTTGAGCCATGCCTTGTTGACCGAGTCGCGGTATTTTTCTTCTTTCAGGTAGACTTTCATGTAGGCGATATGACCTGGCGCGCCACCGGCGCTTTCCATGAATAGTCCCAGGTTGCGAAACATCGCTTCGGCCTGCTCGTCGGCATCGGGCGACAACACGCCAGTCTTGGCGTCTTTGCCCGAGATCGCCGAGGAAAAAATCATATCTCCCATGACGACGCCGTTAGGAATCGGCGCGCCATGTTCCATGCCGGTGATATGGATGCTCTTTCTGTTAGCCATCCGAAGCCTCCTCAGAACTGAGATCCTCAGTTGGCTAATAGCACGTGCGCCAGCCTCCGTCCACCCATGATAAATGACGCATCCGGGCTTCGATTTGGGCGGCAGAGTCGGCGGCGCAGGCTTTTGAGCAGCAAGTCAATGTGAAATCGCCGGGTGACGGCTTTTTAGCGGCAGGCTCACTGTAAACGCCGAGCCTTTACCGAGCTCGCTTTGGACCGATACTTGACCGCCGAGCAATTCGGTGAGTTGTTTGACGATATAGAGGCCGAGGCCGATCCCGCCGTGGGAGCGGGTGACGGAGCTATCCAGCTGGCGAAAAATCTCGAAGATTTCTCCGACCTTGTCCGGAGCGATGCCTTCACCCGTGTCGCTGACGGTAAAGTCGATCCGGTCATGTCCCGGCTGCAATTCGGTGGAGACGGTAATACATCCC
The DNA here is from genome assembly GCA_050735675.1 of Binatia bacterium. Taxonomy (GTDB): domain Bacteria; phylum Desulfobacterota; class Binatia; order UBA9968; family UBA9968; genus DP-20. The sequence goes on from JBOHVN010000019.1 coordinate 1,067, forward strand.
GCATCGGTAAACTTGATAGCGTTGTCAATGAGATTTTGCAGTATACGCTTGAGCTTTTCGACATCGGTATTCATGGCGATTGGCCGGTTTGGAATGTTCCACACGGTCTCCACTGCTTTGCCGAGTGGCAACTCGTACATTAAGTGGAGGCGATTCAAAAATTCGCCAACGTCGCATTCGCTTGGTATCAGCCGCAGTGTTCCAGTCTCGATGCCGGTGGCGATGAGGATGCTTTCGATCATGGCAAGCAAGCTCTTCGTGTGGGTCGATACCTTGAGCAGATTGGCCTCGAGTTGCGGCGTGAGGCTGCCGCAAGCTCCCTGAACCATGAGATCCAGATATCCCGAAATGACATTGACGGGTGTGCGCAGCTCGTGCGACATGATCGCGAGAAACTCGTCTTTGGCTTTGTTCGCCTTCTCGAGATCGTCGGTTTTGCCGCGAAGCTGTGCAAAGAGGTTGGCATTGCCGATCGCAATGCCGAGGTGATAAGCGGTCGCATTGATTAATTGCAGCTCGCTGGCCGAGAACGATCGCGCCTCCTTGTCGAGCAAATTCATCACGCCGAGGGTTTCGCCGCGCACCTTTAGCGGAATCAAAAGAGAGGCGCGAAAGCCGGCATTGAGCATGGTCTTGCGCTCCGCCAGACGATGATATTCCGGGTCACTGCGCATATCTTCGAAGGCGAGAGGCTCGCCGCGATCGATCACAAGACCGATCAGGCCCTCGCCTTTTTGATACTTTTTTGGCGCTATCGAGTCCCGCGCTAGACCATCGGTGGCCGCCAACCGGCTCTCTCCTGTATTCTTGTCAACGACGTAAACGCGCGCCGCGGCGAAACCGAAGATCTCACACAGCTTTCGCATGCTCTGAAACAGCAGCGCGTTCATATCGACGAATTGCGCCGAGATGCCCGCGATCGCGTACAAGGCGGATAGTTCCTTCGCCTTGTCGGCGGTGTCGCCGTACAGAGAGGCGTTCTCGATGGCGATGCCGATTTGCTGGCCCATGGCGATCAGCAGATCGATCTCCTCCGACGCAAGCCGCTTCGGATTCATGGCGATGCAGGAGAGCGCGCCCCAGGACTTCAATTTCGACCGTATCGGAAAGGCCGCGAAGAATCTTGCTCCGGCATTCTTTGCGCCGCCGGTCTGGCTGTATTGGTCGTACCGGGGATCGCTGGAAATATCCTCGAAAATCACCGGGTCGCCGTTCCGCGCCACCGCGCCGATGATGCCCTCATCGGCGCGCACCACTTTGACGCGGCCCCAGGGTCCGGGTTCCGCCGTAAAGGAAGACTTGAGGTGCGCTTCGTTCAGCGCTTCATCGAATAAATAGATCGCCGCGCCTTCGAAGCGAAACAGCTCGACGATTGACTTCACCGCTTCGTTCAGCACCGCATTCAAGTCCAGGGATTGGGTGGTTGCGATGGTGAGCGCGTTTAGAGCGGAAAGCTCCTGGGTTTTCCGTCTCATGCCGTCGTAGAGCTGGGAGTTGTGGATTGCGATGGCCGCCTGGCTGGCCAGGCTTTGCAAAAGCGCCAACTCTTCCTCAGTGAAGAGATGCTTTTGCTTGGTGAAAAATGAAATATCACCCAGTACTTTGTCGCTGTATATGAGCGGCAAACCGAGATAGGAGACGAGGCCGAGTTGGCGAAAAAAATCGGGGTATCGAGTGTTCGGATCCTTGCGCGCATTCGCGACGAAAACTGGAGATTTTTTTTCTCGCGCGTTTCTTGTCAGGCCTTGGCCGCCCTGGGGCACTAATCGTTCCCATTCGGGTTCCGCTAGGTTTCTGAGGGCCTTGGCGTTCAACTCGCCGCTCTCCGCGTCGATCACCCGGATACTCGTCACAGTCGGACACGGCAGGACGGCATCGACCTTCTCGAGAAAGACATCCAGGACGCGCTTAAGATCCAGAGTCGACATCGAGGCGAGAGTGGTTTCATGCACTAGCCGCAGGCGGTTCAAATTTTGTTGCAGCCGCTCTTCGGCGAGTTTGCGCTCAGTAATGTCAATGGCGGTGCCGATCACGGCCATCTTGCCGTGGTATTTAATCGGCGCACCGCAGTATTCGAGCCAGCGCTCTGTACCATCCTTGCGGATGATTTTCACCTCGTAACGCGGCGGAATCTTGATGCCGCGCAGGCGCGCGCGTCCGCGCTGCTTGATCATCTCCTGGTAGTCGGGATGGACGATTTGCCAAAAGTCCATTTTCAGCAGCTCATGACTGCTGTAGCCGGTGAGCTCCTCGGCGGCGGGATTGACGAGCTGATTTTTGCTACCCGAAAAGATGAACGTCGCGGCCGGCGTTTTATGAATCAGGTCGCGCAGTGTCGAATCGCCGCGCCTTATCAGGCGAGCTTTATGAACGGCTGCAAGTTTCCGGCGGGGAGCGGCGCGCGTCGCAGCTTTCTTTCCTGGAGATGCGCTTTGCATAAAACCAGTTGCGGAAAGACTCGCGTGCCTGAAGTTCCCCCTAATTGGTTTTTTGGATCAGACTGGCGGGACCGTGTATGGATAAATCGACACTACGTTTGTTTTCTCAAACGCGCAAATCGCTTTTGATTCGTTTACTCTGATGCATGCCAAATTACAAGAAAAAATACAACGTTGTTGGAACGAGCCCGGTCCCGTCTGCTCCAAAAACGACTCAGTCCTATCAACTTTTAACTGCCGAGGCTCTAAATGTCGTCATTGTATCGTGTCAGCGGAACGGAGGATCTCGCTTTTGACTCATGGAGCCGTCTTCGTACCAGATAAAGTGCCGCGCCGGTATGTTGCCGACGTGACATTCAGCGCGGCGGAGTTCTAAAGAAAACCGCGGTGCTGGAAGCGGCGCTCAGTTGCCCCCCAAGAGAATAATCATCCCGCCGATAGCGCGAAAGCTACGCTGTTTTTGTTTGCTCTGGCCGGGCGATCTCAGCCTGAGTATGGACAGCTTCTGGAGTCACGCTTGATCCCGCCGCCGTTTGATTTGGGGCGCCGTTTTCAACTGAGCTTGTAACGCTCGATGAAGACACTGAACTCAGCGGCTGTGTGGCTTGAGCCGGCGGACCTATGAGTCGCGCGAAGGAGGCCAACTCTTCTTGAAGCTGGCGCTGCCCTTCGGCCAGCGCCGCTTGCTTGGAGAGCAACTCATTACAGGGTAGCTGCAGCGCGGCGAGCCGTTGGCCATTTTCTTCAGCTTCTGCAATGCGCGCTTGCCAAAGCGGTAGTTCCGCTTCGTGACGGCGGATTTCCTCTTGCAGCGACGTTCGAATGCTGTCCGCTTCGGCGAGACGATCGCGCATGGTTTGCAACTCGGAAAGCTTCTCTTGATCGGTTAACAGTCGCCTTTCGAGCTGGGCGATGCGCTCTTGGAGGCTTTGCCGCTCCTGCCCGAGACGGGTTCGCAGTTCCGTTGCATCCCGGTTGAGCTGCTCGTTGGCAGCGCGTAGGCGCTGAGTATCCGCCGGATCGTCGGCTCGGCCTTGCTGCGAAGCTTCGAGATCATTGATGGTCCTTCGGCTCAATTCAAATTTACCCGCGAGCGCGGTTAGCTCGTTTTGGAGTTCTCGATTTTGCGCCCTCAATTCGCTCAACTCCGCGGCATGATCTGCTTGCGGCTTAAGCGACTGTGCGGTAGCGGCGCCTGCGGCGCCGTTCTCCAATTTCATGAGCAGTTCTTCGATCTCGTGGCGCTTGGTTTTTAGCTCTCGTTCTGATGCCACTAAAAACAACCCGAGCAAGGCAACCGCCGCACCGGCGGACATTAAGATCCAGACGAACGCGCTATCCATGGTGGTCTCCCTAATGCTGATTTGAGACAATCCAACACCGCCAAATATATGCCAATTAGGGCAACGCCGTCCACGGAATTTTAAGTGGCTAATTTAAGGCAGTTCTTAGCTATCGGAAGACTTCCTTCGCCAACCGCCCCGGAACAGCTCTGAGCAAAATCGTGGATCTTGGCTAACTTTGTAACCTTGCTGATAGGCAAGGATTTTCTCGGTCCCCCGGGGCGGGCGATTTCGCCCTCCTGCGCTGGCTATGAATCGGAACTTGGGGGGGTAAATCATGACACGCAGAATCCAGAGCACAATCGAGTCAGCGGTTTCACCGTGAGCGAAGAGCGCGCCACTCTCGCCGTCACTTGCCCGCGGAGTTTCTCCTTTTCCACAGACTGGGTCATATGATCTAGAATCCCATCGGGCTGTGCGCGCCGCTTTATCCGCAGAAGGTGTTGGGCGGGCGCAGCGTATCGCGTTTGCTTGTCTGGTGGCGATCGGGATACTAGATTTAGCAGGCTGCTGAAAAAGACTCATAGGCTAACGCCGATTGCCCTGAGCTTCGTCGAAGGGCGCGCTCAATCGCCTCGCCGAAACGTACAGGCTAAGTACGCCTCCGCTGAGTCTGTCCTGAGCGAAGCCGAAGGATCGATTTTTCGCGCGCCTCACCTCTGAGATCTTTTTGAGCAGCCTGCATTCAGAGTTTTTTAGCAAACTGCTCGCGAGCAAGCGAGGCGCGCGCGGTCCGGCTGCTGACGCCGCGTCAAGTTGAGGCGCAGGCTCCGATGGAATCTCTCTTAACAACGCGGGGTGAATAGATGGTTGTCGATTTTCAACATCACTACATACCGGTCGAATTGGCAAAAAGGCGCGGCTTATACTCTGAAGCCGGCAGAACCATGCTGCAAGAGGGTGGTCTGCCGGCCACCACCATGCATCAACGCCTTTACGATCTCGAACTCCAACTGTGCGACATGGACGAAGCGGGAGTCGATGTGTCGGTGCTCTCTTGTCTTCTCGGTTGGTCCGCGCCGCTGGAGGAATGCCGTTTCATCAACGACGATCTGTCGGCGCTGCAAAAAAAATATCCGCGCCGGTTCGCCGGCTTGGCGCAAGCTCCCATACTGGATGGCAAAGCGGCGCTCGACGAGCTGCACCGGGCAATCGCCGATCTGGGTCTCCGTGGCGTGACGATCACTTCTCAAGTGAAGGGCCTATCGCTCGACTCGCCGAAGCTTTACGACTTTTACGAGACCGTCTGCGCGCTCGACGTGCCGGTTTTTGTCCACCCGGCGCTGGTGCCCACCGGTTACGAGCACCTGAAAGATTACGATTTGCCGCGCGTGTTGGGGCGTGAAGTCGATCTTACGGTGGCGACTACGCGAATGATCGCCGGTGGAGTGTTTGATCGCTTTCCCAATCTCAAGATCGTCATGGCCCATTTCGGCGGTGGTATCGCCGCCGTCAAAGAGCGGCTGGTGGGCAAGGGCTACCGTTTCGGCACGCTCAAAAAACCTTTCGCGGAATATTTCGACATGGTTTATTTCGACATGGCGGGCTTCGAAGGCGGCTTGGTGGCGCTTCAATGCGCGCTCCAAGGCATCCGTCCGGAGCGATTGATTTTCGCCAGTGACTACCCGCAAGATTTCACCGGCGTGAATACGGATACCGGCAAGGGGATGACCGAGCTGAGGAACTACGTCGAGGCCGTTCGCGATTTGGCGCTCGACGAAAAGACCAAAGAGAAAATCTTAGGCGGGACGGCGGCGGGACTGCTCGGACTTTAACGCGGATAGCGACGACGCAGAACGATTTTCACATTGGTCAGACCGGAGCAAAAGCCAGTTCAGCCGCAAACGCGGTTCGGTTTAGCCTCGACATGCGCGACTGACCGCTGCCTTTCGAGACTCGGATAGTTTCCGGCGTTACTTTCCGGCCGCCGGTTTCGCCAAACTTGCCTCGACGTACCCCGGCTTGTTGCCGCGCTTGGACTCGACCTTTAGCCAGCCCTTGTCTTCTTCGACGACGTTGAGTTTAGTTCCCTTTGAGATACTCGCTACAACAGGGTAGTGAAGTCCAGGTCCGCTCCTGACTTGAGTGTCGGTGAGCGCTTCGTATCGACCCTCCGCGCTCGGGTCGAGTGTTTGTTTCGTTTCGCCATCCCCGCTTTTCACCGATGCCATCTCGATATAACCGGGCGCGTTGCCCTTTTTAGAAACGATCAGCACCCAATCGCCGTCTCGGCCGACGACATTGACCTTGGCATCTCGAGCGATTTCGGCGATGGCGCGAAACTGCTGGCCAGGTCCGCTCCGCACCCGGGTGCTCTCTGTCGTGACGTATACGCGGGCTTGTTCGTTGAGGTCGGGCAGGTCGCTTAACCCGGCGGTCTTTTCCTCTTTCTGGCAAGCTAGGGCAGTCAACGAAATCAACGCGACCAGGATCCAAGGTAGGGTTCTAACTGTATATCGATACATGGCCACCTCCGGACTCTACGGTTTCGCGGCATTATAACATGCTTTGAGATTTGTGAATCATTAACTCGCATCGTTAGCCTCGCACGGGGTTGCTCGCTCGCGCTCAGTGAATTTCCTTCCAAACTTTGGCCAGGCTTTCGCCGTAAACACTTAGGTCCCACTCGCAGAAATAACCGAAGGGCGTGAGGCATACTTCATACCCGGTTTCGCGCAAACGCGCGGCGGCAGTCTCGATAAACGACTCTGCGAAAACCGGCTGGGCGGTGTCGCCGCCCAGGTGGCTGAACGAGTGCAAGACAATATTTTTTAACCCGCGTTTGTTGGCGAGCCACTTGATGTGCTTTACGGACTGGCGCAAGACCGACGCCTGGCGGTCGTCGGCCGCGTCGGATTCTTCCGCATGAACAAAAACAATCACCGCTTCTGCCACTTCCCGGTCAATTTCTTGATCAACGACTTCAGGGAGAGTTTTCGAATGGGTTTTCCAGCGAAAGCGCTTGGCCTGGAAACAGAGCAGTTTCATTGCGCGGCAATCAATAGTGGGTCAAAAAATTCTCAAGAATTTTCTTGCCTTCTTGGTTGAGGATCGATTCGGGATGAAATTGCACGCCTTCCACCGGGAATTTCTTGTGACGGACCGCCATGATGAGGTTGTCGCGGGTGTGCGCGCTGACGGTCAAATCCGCCGGCAAGCTTTCCGGGTCGATGATCAAGGAGTGATAGCGCATGGCGCCAAAGGGATTCTTTACGTCCCGAAAAATAGTCAGCGAATCGTGGGTTACGTCGGACAGCTTGCCATGCATGATCGACGGCGCGCGCACGATCCTGGCGCCGAAGGCCGCGCCGATCGATTGATGTCCAAGACACACGCCGAGGATCGGGATGCTCGCGCCGAAACGCTGGATCGCACCGCACGAAATGCCGGCTTCCTTCGGCGTGCAAGGGCCGGGTGATATAACGATCTTCTCCGGTTGGAGCGCGTCAATCTCATCCAGTGTGATCTTGTCATTGCGGTAAACTTTCACATCGGCGCCGAGCTCACCCAGGTAGTGATACAGGTTGTAAGTAAATGAGTCGTAGTTATCGACCAGCAGAATCATCGTTTTCTCCACTGCTCGGCCAACTCGACGGCTTTGAGCATGGCGCGCGCCTTGTTGAGCGTCTCCTGATATTCCAATTTCGGATCGGAGTCGGCGACGATTCCGGCGCCCGCCGTGATGTAGACCTTTTTGCCCTTCATCACGATCGTGCGGATGACGATGCAGGTGTCCAGGTTGCCGTTGTAGCCGAAGTAGCCGATGGCGCCGGCATAAAGACCGCGTTTTTGCGGTTCGAGCTCGTTCACGATCTGCATCGCGCGGATTTTCGGCGCGCCGGAAACCGTTCCGGCCGGGAAAGCGGAGACGAAAAGATCGAACGGAGTTTTGTCGGCCGCCAACTTGCCGCGTACGTTGGAGACGATGTGAATCACGTGGGAGTAGCGCTCGATGGCCATCAACTCGTTGACCTCGACCGTGCCGATCTTGGCCACTCGGCCAACATCGTTGCGGCCGAGGTCCACCAGCATAATGTGCTCCGCCCGCTCCTTCGGATCGGCAAGCAGGTCGGCCTCGAGATCGCGTTCTTCTTCCGGTGTGGCGCCGCGGCGGCGAGTCCCGGCGATCGGCCGCAGCTCGATGGTGTCGCCAGTGAGGCGCACCATGGTCTCCGGCGATGAACCGATGACCCGAAGGTCTTCGAGCTCCAGGTAGAACATGTAGGGCGAGGGGTTGACGAAGCGCAGGGCGCGATAGATCTCAAACGGATCGGTGGCCGTTTCGGTCTCGAGCCGCTGGCAGAGCACGACTTGAATGATGTCACCGGCTTCGATGTATGCCTTGGCTTTGCTGAC
>JBOHVN010000020.1:0-19412 GCA_050735675.1 Binatia bacterium
GAACGGCACCCAGCTCGACGGGCGCACCCTGACCGGCAATGAAGCCAAGCCTATGGCGCGGCGTGATAACGGCGGTGACGCGGGCCACGACGGCGGGCGCAATCGCAGGGAGGGTTTTCGTTATTTAACGAGTCAAGGGGCGACGGGTCGGATGCCCCTTCTTTTCTTGCACATCATCGCCGGCTTGAGGCCGGCTTTGCCGGAAGTAGAGGCCTATTGCCGCTATTCCAGCGTTGGCTCTCCGGCAGACACGCCGGAGTTTTTCTTATTTCGAGTTTTCCCGGCTCCGAGGACATTGGCTAACCTCGGAGATTTTTTATTGGGCCGTAAACCAAGGAGATTCCATGACCGAACGTGAATCGGTTAAACAGAGCGCAGACCTGTTAAGAGGCATTATCCGCAGCATCGACAAAAAGCTCAACTACAATTTGGTAGACTCGGCTCAGGAAGGAAGGTTCTCGCTTCGGTTGGCAACGCGCGGCCGGGAAGGGATCGTTTCCCTTCGGACTGACGACTTGCGACTGGCCGTGCTGGACAACGTGCTCAAGAACATGATCCGGCAAAAGATCAAGAATACGCGAGACCATTTGCTTTCTAACTATATTCCAGACGTCATGGGCAAAAGAGTCGCGAAGATGCTGAAACAGGCTGGCGGGGGCAAGGACGAAGCCAAGCCGTCCTTTTTTAGACGCCCGCAGGGTAGAAGATAACAGGCTTTTGTCGAGTCGATTTACTTCGTGCACGTGAGCGCGGAGGCGAAAAGTCAGCCGCGTGAAAGTCCGGCTGAACCTCTCGCGTGAAGTACAGGCGGATTGAAGATTCGGCCTTGCTTCTGTGCGGCCCCGGGAACACGGGAGCTCGCACGACTTGCCATGTGCCGCGGTTACCCGTAAACTCCGGCGCCGGACGGTATTCCTTTACACAACCGCTTCAACGGAGGTGCTGGGGCATGATCCGCTTTCAGATTATCGAACGTGCCGGAGCGAATCTTCATAGGACTCTCATCGATGCGATGCGCGCGGGCGAGCTGCGCACTTTCGAAGCGACCCGCCGCGGGCGGCGGATTCAGCATAAGAATTTATCCTACCCCGGTTGGATGAACTGGTCGGTCCACGACGGCATGATCAATTGCGGAGTGATCAGCCCGCGCAAGCCCGGTCGCGAGTGGCAGTTCTTCAGCGCCTTCCTGGGCCGCCTGGCGGATCGTTATGCCGAGCACATCGTTGCCATCAATATTCAATTTCCCGGCTCGAAGGGAGAACCCCGCCGGTCAGCGGTGAAGAATCGCCGGCGCATTCGCCGTCAATGATCGGGCGAAACATCGGGTATCGATAACAATGGGGTGGCGAATGAAATCATCGCGCCGTGGAAAGGCGAGCCGAGGTCGGAACAGATGGTCGTGTGCAATCGTCATTGGTAGCTCACGCCTACGCGAAATATTTAGGAGAACGAAATGAGTAATGATCCACAGGTCCCGACACTACGCACGCTATTGGGCGATTACCCCAACACTTTAGCTTTGAAAAAAGGCGAAATCCGTTCGCCCGGTCTCGTTTTCGACTTCGCCGATGTGAAGGCGCCGAACACGGCGTTCAAAGACGTCGTGCGCCATCTGAAGTACGATGTCGCCGAACTGGCGATCGTCACCTTTTTACAGGCCAAGGCTCACGGCAAACCGCTGGTGCTGTTGCCCGCGGTGGTGGTGGGCACCCTGCCCCACCCGTTTCTGGTCTACAATGCCGAGCGCGGCCGGATCACACCGGCCGATCTCGCGGGCTGCCGCGTCGGCATACGCGCTTACTCCGTGACGACTGCGACCTGGGTCCGCGGTATCCTGCAAAACGATCACGGTGTCGATCTCGATAAAATCAAATGGGTCACTTTCGAAGATCCCCACGTCGCCGAATATCAGGATCCTGCCACCGCCCAACGCGCGCCCACCGGCAAACAGCTCGTAAAAATGCTAATCGACGGCGAGATCGATGCGGGGCTTGTCGGCGTTGCCGATCTCAAGGACCCGAGATTGCGTCCCGTGATTGCCCATCCCGACGAGGCGGCACAAGCCTGGTGCCGAAGCCATGGCGCGCTGCCGATCAATCATATGCTCGTCGTCAAGCAATCGCTGAGACAATCCAATCCAGCGGTCGTCAAAGAAATCTTCCACGCGTTGCGCGAAAGCAAACAAGCCGCCTCGCCGCCAAACGATGCGATTCAGTTCGGCGTGGAGAAGATTCAGCGCAGCCTGGAGCTGATCATCGAATACTCCGTGCAGCAGAAACTGATTCCGCGACGATTCAAGGTCGAAGACCTGTTTGATGAAGTGACCGGCGCGCTGGCTTGAGCGAGTGAACTCTCGGAGGCAGGCGATGGCGAAACTGGTAGATCCTTGGGGCCATCACGATTGGAGCTCGCGACAATACGTTTCCGAGTGGGCCGAAAGCCAAGATGAACGGGAAGGCGATCGAGAGAAGATATTCCTGTCAATCGCCAAGATCTTGTCTACTGACCGACAGGCTGCGATCGACATTCTAGACTTAGGCGCGGGCTATGGCGCACTCGCTCAGTTCTTGCTCAATCACTTCTCCAATGCGACCGCGGTTTGCCAGGATGGCTCGGCGGAGATGGCCCAGCTCGGCCGCCAGCGCATGAAACCTTTCAAAGGACGTTTTAAGTATGTCCTCGGCGATTTCAGCAAGCCGGGTTGGAGCCGAAAGATCAAAGGGCCTTTCGACGCGGTCGTATCCTCGATCGCGATTCACAACGTCCGCTCGCCGGAGATCATCCGGTCCATCTACCAGGAGAGTTTTTCGCTGGTCAAACCCGGCGGTTGTTTCCTCAATTTCGATCGCATGACGCCGTCGCGGGAAACCCAGCTCACGTGGCTTAAGGAAGCAGGATTTGCCGGTGTGAAATGCTTTTGGGACGGCGGCAGACGAGCGATCGTCGGCGGCTATAAGAAACAAAACGGGAAGTGACGACAAGCAGGCCGGGGGTTACCGGCCAAGGCAGCGAACGCGTTGCCGCACAAATCATCCACTTCGAGCCGATGGTCTCATCGCACGGGCAACCGGAGCCGGTATCTGAGATCGATGTGAATTCTGCTTGCGTGCTCAGCCCCGCGGCGGTGCGATCGGTGACTCCTTATCATGCGGCAATGCCGCCGGCGAGTCTTCGCTGTTGATCACGTCGATCATTTGACGCAGCCGGGCGTAGTCTTCGCGGTTGAAATGCATCGCGAGCCGGTGCATGTGCAGCGTGCCGGCATCGTTGGCTTCGTCCGGCAGGGGTTCGGTTTGGCGGACCTCGCCGATCACGATGTCCTCGAACTCGCGGTTTAGCCGGTCGATCAAAGCTTGTGAAGGCGGATCATTGAGGCGAATCACCAGGTCATGCTTGACGAAGCGGTAGGAATGAAAGTTGCGGTAAAAATTCGCGATTTCCTTGACGGCGGCCTCCGCGCTGGTGTGAATTCGGAAAAACGTCATTTCCCTCTCGCTGATGTAACCGCGGCTCATCACGTCGTCGCGAAGAAACTCTTGCCAGCGCGACCAGTAGGTGCCGCCCGGCACGTCCATCAAAATGATCGGCACGAGTTGGGTCTTGCCGGTCTGCGCCAGCGTGATCGACTCCAACAGCTCGTCGTGGGTGCCGAAGCCGCCGGGGAATATGACCACGGCGTCGGCTTCCTTGACGAACATGAGCTTGCGCGTGAAGAAAAAATGAAAGTTCATGAGCTTCGGATCGTCGCGGATGAATGGGTTGGCGTCTTGCAACGAAGGCAGACGGATGTTGACGCCGAAACTCTGCTCTCGCCCCGCTCCCTCATGTCCGGCTTGCATGATGCCCGGTCCCGCGCCGGTGATCACCATGAAACCCGATTGGGCCAGTTCCTGGCCGACGCTGCGAGCCAGATCGTAGTACGGATCGCTTTCCTGCACCCGCGTCGAACCGAAAATGCTGATCTTGCGGATATGGCGGTACGGCGCAAAGATTCTAAAAGCGTGGCGCAGCTCCTGCATAGCACGATTTAAGATTTTCAGATCCCCCCGTTCGGCGTCGTCCTGCGCCAGCTTGAGCAACGTCCGCAGTATCCCGGCGAACTGATCGGCATTGTCGAAGTCGTTCTGCGCCCGTAGCCACTCGTCGATTTGTGCTCCCAGATCGGCCAACGATTTATTTTGCAGTTCCACTTGTACCACCTTCACCGGCAAACGATTTCATTTACGGTTCGCGAGTCGGCATCCTTCAGCGGATGCGCCATACTCCGGGACCGCCCGCCGGAGAGTTATTGCTCCTGCGTCGTATTATAGACGATGCGATAGGGACGGCATAGCTACTTTCCGTGTAAAGCTTGGCGCGCCGTAGTGTCTGAGCCGGTTGCCAAGGTAAAGACTCGGTTGCCGATCTGTTGAATGTCGAGAATGCTAACGGTCAGATTCGGAACTATCCGAGCGCGCGGAGTGGATCACGACAAAAGAAGGAGTGACCAGATGAATCAAGTTTACGGCCGGCCTGCAGTGGGACTTGGTCGCCCATAACCCCCTCCACAGATCCGGACGTGCAGCACAACTACATCCGGCTCTTGCTTCAGGTAATAACGCCAAAACGCACCCACGGATAAGGATGACAGATGCGAGGATGCAGCAACCAGCGTGCACGTAGCGCTCCATTCGAGTCCAGGGCAGATGGGTTCTCTGGCTGCGGCGCTTAAGCACAAGATGAAATCTAGCCTACACTAGTCTTGACTCCCCGCTTCAGCTTCCACTAATTGTATGTCCTCAGGTCTAACGCAATCCCAATTTGGAAAGGAGTAATTGACATGGCTGCACTCACGCTCGAAATGGCAGAAAAGGCGGTCAAGGCGGCACAGGCGAAGGCGCGCGAGCTGGGGACTCCAATGACGGCGACGGTTGTCGATGATGCGGGCCGCTTGATCTTGTCCGCGCGCGGTGACGGCACGGGATTTTTTACGCCTGAAACTTCGCGCGCCAAAGCGGTCGCGGCGGCGGCATTTAAACGCTCGACCAAAGAGATGGTGAGCCTCCGGGAATCGGCCCCGGCTTTCTGGGGCAACGTGGCTGCGGTGCTGGGCGGCCAGGCGCTGCCGAGCATAGGAGCGGTTCCGATTACCTCCGGTGGAAACGTGATCGGCGCTGTCGGTTGCGGCGGCGGCAGCGGCGAGCAAGATCACCTCTGCGCCCAAGCCGGCGCGACGGCGATAAGTAGCCGCTAAACGCCCGGCCTGAGAGCGCGATCACGCTGCGCGACACTATTCACGAATCAGAGTTCGAGGCTTGACAACTAGATCGGCCGTCGATTAGCGTCCGTTTAGCTGCGGCTCGGATTGCCGCGTCTTCTCACGTTGCGTCGCCACAAAGAAGGAGGGTTCGAATATGCTGATTCTCCTATTTGCGCTGTTGCTGCTTTTCGGTCATTTCCACTTTGCGCTTGCGGCGCCCATCGACGATTTGGTGGCGGCCGCGAAGAAAGAAGGAGTCATCGAGTTGCTCGCCCCGTCCACGACCGGTGACAAGGGAGCCCAGGCCCTGGGCAACACCTTCAACAAGAAGTATGGCCTGAACATAAAAGTCAATTACACTCCTTCTTCCAACATGACCGGCGATGTTGCCAAGCTGGTCATGGGAGCCGCTTCGCGTGCGACCCCGGATTGGGACCTCATGCTCGTCACCGACGCGCACCACGCGACCCTTTGGACAAAAAAGCTGCATCAGCCCTTCGATTACGCAAAACTTGGTATCGCTTCGGAATTGATTCAGTATGATAACGGCGTCGTCAGCTTAGCCAACCAATTTGTCCTGCCGGCCTACAATAAGAACATCTTAGCCGCACGCGACGTGCCGAAACGGTGGGAAGATCTGCTCGATGCAAAATGGAAAGGCGGCAAGCTCGGCGTATCGACCGCGACCCACCATTTGTCGCGCTTGGCTGTAGGCCCCTGGGGCGAGGGCAAAGCCACGGAATTTGTCAACGCGATCGCCAAACAGGAGCCGATTCTCGGCACGCTCGCGAATCTTTATACCCGACTTCAAGTCGGTGAAATCTTACTGGCCGTTACCCTGACCGATAGTTTCATCTCTCGAGCGAAGAAGGATGGCTCGCCCATCGTCTTCGCGGAAGGTTTGGACCCGGTGATCTCGCCGACTTACAATGCCGGCGTGCCCAAAGGCGCGCGCCATCCCAATGTGGCGCATCTTTTTGCCGTCTTTCTCACGCTCTTGGAAGCGCAGGAAGTGTGGGAAAAATTTAACGGCCAGACATCGGCGCTTATTCCCGGCACCACCGCCTACAAGTACGCCCAGGGCAAGCGCCTGCTGCAGATGAATGAGAACCAAGCGCAAACCGTTGACCGGCTGGCTCGGCAGTACGGCAAGATTCTCGGTTTCGAGAGATAGCGGGGCGTGAGATGGAGTGTTGGAATACCGGAGTGATGGAACTTTGGTGCAAAAAGTCGCAGAGCACAGAACAACCTTTCAAAACGAATCCAAATGATCAAAAAACGTGATCGTGCGCTCGCTCGCATATGCCCCTACCCAGCGCATCCGCCAAGTACAGATCTGCTATTCCCGCGGCGCGTGATCCTTGAAAGTCACCGTACTACGTGAATCCTGGTGCCGCCATCCACTTTCCTGGATCCATCGCGCCGAAGCGCGCTCGGTCGCCGCAGAATTGCGGCGCGAGGGTTACGCGGTTCGGCTCGACCGATTCCGCAATGATGCGGTCTCAAGCCTTTCCTGCGGGCCGCTTCTGCTGCGTCTCTCCGACCCCGTGATGCTCGCTGCGGTGCAGGCGCTGACGCGCATCGCGCGGCCGTTTCTCGGGCCGAGCGCCGCAGTCATGGAACGCTGTTACGACAAGTACGAGCTCTACCGCGTTGCGACTGCAAACGGCGTAGACTGTCCGGCGACCACGCTCGCGAGCGCGGCCGGGGAGATCCCGTATCCAATCGTGTTCAAGCCCCGACGCGGCTCCGATTCAATCGGCGTGCGGCTCTTGCGAGACGGTAGTATTCCCACGCGCGCCCGCACCGAGCGCTACATCATCCAGAAGCAAGTGCGCGGGGCGGAGCTGACTGTCGCGGTGTTCCGCGACCGAGCCGGCATGCCGCTACGCATTCTCTTGCCCGAGGGCACACCGTATTCTTTTTTCCGTAAGTACATGCTACGGCCGGCGCGCGCGCCGCTCGCCGACACCGGCCTCGCCAAGCGGGTGAGCCGCGCCGCGCTTGAGATCGCCGCGATCTTCGGGGTCGACTGGGCGGCGCGCATCGACCTGATTCACGAAACGGCAACCGATCGCTTGCGTTTTCTCGAATGCGACGTCGCGCCGCTTGTTGGGGCGAATTCCGCCTTCGCCGCCAGCCTCCAAGCTGCGGGAATGGGTCGGGCCGAACAGCTGCGCATGCTGCTAAATGAAACCACCGATGAGTCCTGACGCGAGCGATTCGATTCGTCCGACAAACCCGACTCGGCGGACCTACCGCGGCCAATGTTTTAACGGGCTGTTTTTGGCAACTTGTTGAAGGACAGAACTGTCATTTCGTGCCAAATAGAAATGGCAACATTCCGCCGGCGCATCTTCAACTTGCCGAATGATCGACTGTTTAAAGATGGCATCTCGGTTGCTATGAGTTTCTATGACTCAAATTCAAAAGAGGAAGCGATGTCCAGAATCGTAAAGGAACCTTTTGCCCCACCGAGACGCGTTGTAAAGAACCGCCCCTCCTCGTTCGGATGGTGGCAAGCATTTTTTGCCGTCGTTAATCTGATTTTCTTCAAAGGTCAGTCGTCGTGAGTCAGTGAGAAGATCTGACACCAATTTTTCTTTTATGCGAAACACCGGCAAGAAAATATTGATCGTCGACGAGAGTGAAGCTTTTCGAGAATCGCTCAGAGTATTTCTCAAAGGTTTAGGCTACGAAGTCTTCGAAGCTGTTACAGGTCCAGAGGCCATAGACAAGGCTTCCAGCATACATCCCGATCTAATCATGATGGATGTACGCTTGCCTGGAATGAATGGAGATGAAGCAACGGCACGCCTAAAGGCGAACAGGTCCACCCGAAATATACCGGTCGTCATAAACACGGGGTGGACGACTGCCTGCAACGTTGAAGAGCGTGTAAACCGTGCCCTTAATGCCGGCGCCGCAGAGGTTTTGTATAAACCATTTTACCCGCCGATGGTGCGTGATGTTTTGCGCACCTATTTGTTTGCCTAGAACGACCCCTAAAAATTGCAAAAAGTTATCTGGCTGCCAATTGACATTTGTCCACAACTGGCGGCGAGGTTTTCATTGGCCGCTTGCATGATGGCCGCGCTGATAGTGCTGGCGCAGAAGATCTTTCCCGTAGTCGTTGCCGTTCGGTGTGCGCACGATGATATGGATATGGTCGCGGTAATGTTCTTTGAACTGCGGAAACGCCTGGCCGGCTTGGTGATCGAATTCGATGATGATGACCGGGCTATGAACGCGGTAATAGAAGACGCTATCCTCCTCGACTCCGCCGCGCCAGGAAAAATGGGTATCATGAACATGCGCCATGACTTCGTCCATCTTGACTCTTGCGTGAGCCGGCCGCATGCGCCCGACGTGCATTTCCACCAAGCGGAGGAGCCGATCATGCTGCTGCGGCGTCAGCTCATCGTAAGCAATCCCCTCATAGCGTAGTTCATGATTGTCGCGAAAAGCCGAGGTGAAGAGATCGCGGGGCAGATCCTTGGAGACGATAGCTTTGCCGCGCTGTTCGGCGTCGAGCGCGCGGATCATCGCAAGCCCTTGGGCTTCCTCGGCTTCGAACACTCGGGTGCCGGCGTATTTGCCGCTCTGCGCGAATACCGGCTCGGAGCCGAGAAACGCAGGGGCCATCACGAGCTGATCGCCGATCACGAAGTAATTCACATTCAAATGATGGCCGTCGATCTGCCAACCCCAAGGCCCGGCGGCGGAAGGCGTGCCCATGATGCTGAGCCAGTAGAGGTCCTCGCCGAATTCATCGACCCGGCCGGTCAATTCCATCACCGTCTCGTTGAGGCGCATGATGTCGCGGGCCACGGCAAATCCCTGATCGCTGAAGCTCTCTTGCAGGAGCGCGAAGGCGCGCTTGATTTGCTCATCGGACATTTCGCAAAAAGGAATGCCGTGGCGCATGATGGTGCGATGAATATTGCTCCACATGCGCCATTCTTTGGCGTCGACTGGAAAGAGCGCCCTCGCCCGTTGTTGCGCGTTCAGCGATCCGAGATAAGCCTCGGCGGCCTCGCGCATCGTCTGCGTGGAAACCCCGCTGGCCCTAATCGGGAACAGGCCGGGAACAACCGTGCCGTCGGTCGTATTTCCCGTGAAAGGCTCGGCCACGGCCTTGAGGGCGTTTTGCAGATAGTTCGGCGGCCCGCCGCCGAACTTCAACGCGCGGCCGTTGCGCCGCGGCGCTGCCAATTGCCCCGGAAGGTGATCCGTGTCTTCGTACTCGCTCATGCACCGCTCTCGAGTTTTCCAAGTCTGGAACGATGGAGTTGTTCTATTGCGATCCGGAGCGTGATGTCAATCCGATAAACAGGAGATCGATCACATAAACCTCGAAGAACTCGCGTGGGCGCTTTGCACGCGCATCGACCCCGATGTACTACCCGACCGCTCCGTTCCGAATGTCATTGCTATGGATTTCATTCTGGATGGCATTGCTAGGGATATTGAAAACGCTATTCTGAATGAATGACAGACAATCTCTCTTTTGGTGCGAGGAATAGACTCTGCACTCTGTCAAAAGCAGACCAATCCATAAGCAATGACACCGATCAGGCCGCTGATCACCATGGTAACAATCGATGTTTTCACAAGACATCATCACTATGATTTCTGCGATCGCCGCACTGACGGCGGCAGCCGGAGCCCTCTGGGCTGCCCGCGCGGCTCATCGATCGGCTATTACCGCGCACGAAGCAGCCCGACATGCAGAAAGAGTCGATCGCCGGGGAGTACTGAGAGATTTGATCACCACCTGCCATCGCCTTATCGCCGAGGCGGTCCAGTTAGGTTCACTCATAGAAGAATTAAAGACCGAGTATCGGATACTCGCTACTTTCTCCGGGCAAGCGGGAGGCGCCAGAGAGAAACTTCATATCCTGCGGGCTGAATCAAAACAAAAGGAGATCCTTGCATTGCAAAAGGAAGCACAACAACGGATCCAGGAGGGGGCCCAACTCTTCGACGCTTCCGAGGAGGACTTTACGCAGGCCTTGAGCAAGTTCGATGGCTATCTCGTTCAGGTACTCCGACTAAAAGATAGTCTGAAAAGGGAAATCGCCTCGGTGGTGGGCAACAACCGATTCTATCGTGAAGGCCGTATCAAAGGTCTCAATCAGCGGATGCTATACCATCGACGCTCCGGCGCTGGTCAACGTGATCGCGTCCGGCGAGATCGTCGCCTCGCCGGCGATTTTCCAAAGCCACACGATGCTGGCGGCTTCAAAGGGCGCGCCGCTGGAATGGCTGCCGATGGAGATCGTGCCGAACAACGTCGGCAGCCCGGCGATCGCCTCAAAACCGCCCCATCCGCACGCGGCGGTATTGATGGCGGATCTGCTCATGGGTCCCGACGGGCAGCGGGTGCTGGAGAAATTTTACTACGGCAGCGCGACCAAGAACCGGCCGTTCAAGCGCTGGCGCCCCGAGCGCGGGCTTACCACCGAAAAATATGAGAAAGAAGTCGACCACTGGGAAAAACTCTTGAAGCAAATCGGGCGCAAGTAGGCTGCTAGGCCCGGCTCTGCACTTATCAGTTCACGCATGCGGCTGCCGCATAATCTTCGGACGCACCGGGATGAAATACGACCTTAGCTGCGGCCACGAACTCGCTTTCTAGCCTGCGATTTTACTCCTGCCCAAGTAATAGGCCGGACGATGCCTTCCTTAGACCTCGCGGGATCGTCGTTCAACTTCTGCTGCCCATGTAGCGTCGGCATTGCTGTCAGTGTCCGGCTCCAAGCTCGCTAATAGTTCTTCAACGATTTGAAGCCGGTCGTTTTCACTAAGTTTTCTTGCGGCGGTGACGATTTCCTTTGCCGGTCGTGTCATGGTTCAACACCTCTCACGTGAGCAAATAACAATGAGCTTGCGCATGTCATCAAGGGTACTTGGGTCGAGAGATCAAGGATGACGGTTCCGGACTTTGCTTATCGATATTCTCGCACTCTCGGCTGATCGGAAAAGGTGAACAGAAGGGTTTTTCAAAACCTGTTCAGGTTAGTCATTGACTCACCAATTCAAAACCGATAAAGGGATGCCGCAACCTGTAAACGTTGGGAACGGGGAATGAAGCGACCGATTATACTCGGTTTCCAAGAGGCGAAGACAAACCTTGTAAGAGTTACGCGGCCCGATAAAAGGAGGAATCTATGCGATTGGCGAACGGTCTAAGACGCATGGCCTTGCTGATAGTATCGCTGCTGGTGTTTCCTGCGGACGCACCGGCACAGGAATTTTACCAGGGGAAGACGATTCGTATTATCGTCGGCTTTGCGGCGGGCGGAGGTTTTGACACCTACACCCGAGCGATTGCCCGGCATCTCGGCAGACACATTCCCGGTAATCCGTCGATTGTGGTGGAGAACATGACCGGCGCCGGCAGTCTGATAGCCGCCAATCACATTTTCAATGCGGCCAAACCGGACGGGCTGACCATAGGAAATTGGATCGGTCCGCTCGTGCTTCAGCAAGCGATTGGAAATCCCGCGGCGAAATTTGACGGACGAAAGTTTGGCTACCTCGGCGTGCCGGTAGCGGATTCCGGAGTCTGCGCGCTGACAAAAGCCAGCGGGATCACTTCACCCGATGAGTGGTTAGCGGCGAAAAAACCGGTCAAGTTGGGAGGCACGGCGCCCGGCTCGACCACTGATGATGTTCCCAGGATCGTCGCCTCGGTCCTCGGTCTGCCGATGCAGCTGATCTCCGGTTTTAAAGGAACCTCCAATATACGTCTGGCGGCCGATAGCGGCGAAATCGACGGCGGGTGCTGGGCATGGGAGTCGATCAAGCCCACTTGGCAAAAAGGCATCGCGGCGGGAGAGGTGAATATTGTAATTCAGACCATGGCCGAGTCGCATCCCGAGCTCAAGCACGTCCCGCTGGCAATTAATTATGCAAAGAACGATGACGCCCGCGCCATGCTCGAGATTGTGAACGGTCCCTATGGGCAATTGGCGCGACCCTATACCGTTCCTCCGGGTTTGCCTAAGGACCGCCTCGAGCTGTTGCAAAGGGCATTCATGGCAACTATGAAGGATCGGGAATTTCTGGCAGAAGCGCAAAAGGCAAAACTAGATATCAAACCGCTCGATGGTCCCGCGGCGGCCAGACAGTTCGCGGCTTTGTACACGCTCAAGCCGGGACTTAAGGCGAAGCTCGAAGAGATCATCATCGCGAAGAAAAAATAGCGGCGGAATCTTTCGAAACCGTACCGGGCAAGCAAGCTGGGGTTTTGCGGGCTTGCTTGCCGGGCTTGTTTGTCCGGCGGAAGCAGTCTAGCTAAATGGCCGGCTCATTGCTTAGGAGAACTCAAATGCTTCGGGCCCTGCGGTTCCCCTTTGCCTGAGTTGCAATGAGCTTTGTCGGTTCATCGCCGACGGCCGATCCGCGGTGACTCCTGGTATAATTCTTTGACTTTGATGATTCCTCATTGAACAGAGAATAGTGTTTCAATTCTCTCGTAAACATCCCGGCGATGCATGATCGCGAAGATCCAGACCTTGCTTACGCATGCCGGGCCTCCAAAGTTTCTCCAGCATCCCAACTAAGCCCGGTTTTTCCCGGGCGGCAATCGCGTTTAGAATCGGCTGGACAGGGAACTTTCGATCCGATAGTTTTTCTGAAACGCCATGAGAAGGAGGTATCCATGATCAACGTCGAAGGAGAGCAAATCGAGGTCGTTGACGCGCACTCTCACATGGGCGCGAGAAAAAAACTCGCCATTCACCAGATCCCGCCGATTATGAAGTTTATGGCTGAGGACATGCTGCAATCGATGGACAATGCCGGGGTGGACGGGGTCGTCACTTTTGCGATCGGTATCGGCGAGCCGTCGGATTATCGGGAGACCAACCAGTACATCGCCAACGCAATGAAACAACACGCGGGACGCATTCACGGCTTTATGAGACTGAGCCCCGGAAACGGTCCTAAAGATACCCTTCAGGTATTGGAGGAAGGCATCAAACTTGGCCTCAAGGGAATCAAAATCCATCCGCTGATCGAACATTGCCCGGCGAACGATAAAGAAAAGGTCTATCCGCTGATGGAGGCCGCGCACCACCACGGGCTCACGGTTCTCTTTCACTGCGGCCTGGGCGAAGATGCCAGTCCGAAACGGATCGGCGAAGTGGCCAAAGATTTTCCCAAGCTGCCGATTATCATGGGCCATTCGGGCCTGGTCGAAGGGGTCAGAGATGTTGTCGAGATCGCCAAGCGCTGCGAAAACGTCCACATGGACAGCTCGGAGGTGGGATGGCTGCCGTTCTTCTGCGAATCGATTTCGTGGGCCGGGCCCGACCGGGTCCTCTACGGCTCGGATCATCCGTTCAACCCGATGGACTGGGAGATCGAGAAGATCGTCAAACACGCGCAGAGACACCTCAAGCTCAAGATCGAAGATCTCCGGCTGATCATGGCGGGAAATATCAAGCGGCTGCTCAAGATAAATTAGGCTTCGAGCCGTCGCGCCAGCATACAACGCCGATCAAGCTCTCAAGAAAAATCCAAAAAAAAGGGAGGCGATGGCCTCCCTTTTTTTCCTTGCGGTTTGGGAACCTAATTAATGCACGTTTATTTCGATCTGCCGCGGTTTGGCCTTTTCCGCCTTCGGCACGCGAATCTCGAGGATACCGTCTTTGTAGCTGGCCTCGATGCCATCCTGTTTCGCGGTCTCGGTCAGGGCAAACGAGCGCCAGAACTTGGCGGCGACCCGTTCGACATGGCGGTACTCAACGCCTTCGGCCGGCTTCTCGGATTTCTTTTCTCCGCTAAGCACCAGCGTCCCGTCCTTGATTTCCACGTTGATGTCTTCCCTTTTCATGCCGGGAAGCTCCGCACGAATGAGGTACGAATCCTTGCTTTCCAAAACATCCACCGCAGGATGCCACTTTGATCTACTCGGTTGTGCCCACGAGCGATCGAAGTTCTCATCGAACAGATCGTCAAACACGGAACGAACGTTGGCAAAATCCGCAAATGGTTTCCATCGTACTAGTTCCATAGGTGTTACCTCCTTGTGCCGAAGAGGTAAGCACGGCCTTTCAGAGCGTCAAGCGGTTGACAAACGTCGACCCCGTGCTTATTCGCGGGGGGTTCCAGTTCAAAGGCTAAGTTTAGTAAGAGAAAGATTGTTCAAGGTTCAAGAGTTCAAAAGTTCAAGGTCGAATTTGGACCGAGCGCGCTTTCCACGCTGAAGTATAAGAGCTAAGATTTCCCCGGAGCCATCAGGATCGTTTCTAATCGGTCAAACGGCCCATAAGGAGGGACTATGACGATAACGCTCAATCACACGATTGTACCGGCAAAGGATAAGGACGCATCGGCGCGTTTTTTCGCTGGGATTTTTGGCCTCAATTACGATGGACCGATGGGTCATTTCGCCCCGGTGCGTGTCAACGAGGAGCTGACTCTGGACTTTGATACCGCCGACTCCTTCGATCCGCATCACTACGCGTTTCACGTCAGCGATGACGAATTCGACGTGATCTTCCAACGCGTGCAGGAGGCCGGCATCCCTTGGGGCAGCGATCCCGGGAGCACGGCGAACCGCCAATTGAATTCCCGGAAAGGCGGCCGCGGCGTGTACTTTCACGACCCTGACGGCCACCTGTTGGAATTGCTCACACGCGCATGACCGCTGCTGCTCGATTTCTATAGGGGATCGATGAAGCCGCAATCTTGCAGCGGTGTCCTGATCAGATTCTTAAACAATCCCTGGTGCGTTCATAGAATCCGCCGATACTCGAGGACCGAGGATCGCGATCCTCTACAGAGACGCGGGAGGGTCACGTTTTGCAGCATGCACAGGTCGTGGCCGATTTATGCGACTTTCTTGTCTCGAATCGCACCAATGATTTAGCTTTCAGCGCGCTGGCAATTCGCTCTAATAGGTCGAGCGATGGAACCCGTCCGTCGGTGCCGGACTCCAGCCTTGCGATGACAACCTGGCTGCTCCGGGCTTTTTCGGCGAGCTGGGCCTGGGTAAGCCCCTCCTTTGATCGTGCATCGCGCACCAGCCGGGCGATTTCACTTACGGCCTTCTCCCTTTGAAAGTAAAAACTGAACTCGAAAGGTTTGCCGGCGTCTAGTTTGACGCCGGGGCGAACTTGTAGAACCGGGCGGCGTTCCCGCGCAGGATCGCCTGCTTGGCCGCTTCGCTGATCTCCTCACGTTCGCGAAGCTCGCGAATCTCCTTCCGGATGGTTTGAGTGTTCACCTCGTGCGGAAAATCCGAGGAGAACATGAACGCTTGTTCTCCCGCTACTTTGATCGCATAGGCAAGGTCCGATTCCCCTCCCTCAATGCCTATTACCAGACGGCCTGCTTGAATGAGCGCGCGGAGATAATCGGCGACTGTTTGCCCCTCGGGCAAGCGCAGCAGTTCGCCGCGAGGATTGACCGGAGTTCCAGCCTCGTAGGATCGAGAAAAACGCTCGAGCGCCATGAGAAACCAGAGCGGACCGCCCTCGAGGTACGCTACCCGAAGGCCAGGGAAGCGCTCGAACAGGTTGTTCAACACCATCTCGGCCAAAGCGATCGCGAGAGACATAGGATGACCGATCGCATTGGCGCCGGTAGAAACGTTCATCGTCTCCATGCCCAGATCCCAATGGCCGCCGCCGTGAACGACTACAGGACAGCCCAGCCGAGCCGCTTCCGCGTACACCGGCCAGTAGGGCTTGGCGCCGAGGTTGAGGTGCACTCCCGTAGCGGGAAAAAGGACTCCGCATACGCCGAGCTCGGTATAAGCGTGTCGCAACTCTCCTAACGCCGCTTCGGCGTCATGCATCGGCAGAATACCGATGCCCTTGAAGCGAGAATCCCGCTGCAGATAGGTTTCGGCGAGCCAGTCGTTGTAAGCCCGAGCGGCCCCCGCGGCGTAGTCCCGGTCGACGATGCGTCCGATGCGCTGGCCCGCGGTGGGAAAGAGGACGGCATAGTCGAACCCGATCTGATCCATGAACTCGATCCATCCTTCGGGCCCCGGGTTGTGAAAGCGACCGTCGGCGCCCACGCCAAATGATCCGGGAGGGGTTCGGGTCAGTGAGAACTGGATATGGCTTTGGGTGGGAAACACACTGCCCCTCAGACGGCCGCCCGCCGCGCTGTAGGGGAAATGTCGGGCGATAGCTTCGCCATCCTCGAAAATATGGCCGTCTCCATCGATGATTTTTAGCTGCGTATCCATATGATTCTCCTCTCTGAACTACGGTTTGCATCACGGCGGTTCGGAGCTTTCGTCAAAGGCTCACGCAAACACCGCAGCTTACACGTATCGCTCTAAAAGAACTGCGAGCAAGCACCGCAGAATTTTGCAGATAGCATCCGGCTATGAAAATTGTCAACCCCACCTGCCCGCGTGTGTCCAGACGCAAACTAGCTACCCCACAGCGGGCTGCGAGGTGGTAGCAGACCTTTCCTACAATTTCCCCGGTTGTCTCCCCGGATGTTTTTATCCCGAGGCTCAGTCAGAGTTTCGCCTGGATTCCCGCTAAAACCATGCGGGATGACGAGCCGTAAGAAAACTCCTCGCCATGACGGAGCAAGCTACGGCAGATTAACCCGCAGAGATTAAATCGGTTTGCCGAGCGTCCAAGGACGCGCTATGGTCCACTCAAATCGATCATCGGGGGGGATTGACCATGGCCGATACAAAACAAAACTATGCCACGCCAAGCGCCGCTCGCTCGGTTACTTCATATCCCGCTCGGCGCGGCTACAAACAGGCAATCGATCCGTCGCTCGACCACGTCGTCGGCGTCGAGGATGCCATCGACATTCACTGCCATGCGCACGAGGGGCAGCAGGACGCGCTCGGCGTCGCCAAGCTGGCGTCGAAAAGCGGCATGAAGGGCATACTCTACAAAACGATCGTCGGACGAAAGGACCCGGCGGGAACCGTTGCCGGCGTGCGCGGCGCGCTCGAGTCGTGGTGCGCCGAGAAAAATTTGACGCCGGCACGCGTCTGGCCCGGCAGCTCGGTGACCCAGGGATTTCTTTCGAAGATCGAACCGGCATGGTCGGCCAAGATGCTCAAAGCAGGCGTCGTCGCGCTTTGGATGCCCAACAATACCTCGGCCAACACGCTCTCCATCGTCGGCGGCAAGCCCAGCCCTTGGGACAAGAACGCCGATCCGAAGGCGCACACCGACCCGCTCTCCTGGGCCGACTCCCTCAAGTACGGCCATTATCTTCTCGACGACAAAGGCCGGCTGTTGCCGGAGATCGAAGAGATATTCCGGATGGCCCATGACCGCGGCGCGGCGATCTTTTTCGGCCATCCGACCAAGCAGGAGTTCCGGGCGATGGCGGAGTTCAGTCAGAAGATCGGCTTCAAGAAGGGAGTCGTGGACCATCCTTTCAGCCCGTTCGTCAATTTAACCATCGAAGAAATGAAAGATGCGGCCGCGGCCGGCCTGTGGCTGAATTTCACCTTCGACGAATTGTCGCCGCTGCTCGGCATCGATCCGGCAAACATGTACAGAGCGATTCATACGATCGGCTCCGAGCACTGCACGCTCTCGTCGGATGCGGGCGAGCCGCTGTTTCCCAACTCGGTCGAATCGCTTCGTCTGCTGCGCGGCTACATGAGCGCTTTCGGCTGCACGCCGGACGAGATCTACACCATGTGCACCATGAACCCGGCGTTCATCGTCGGACTTGACCTGTCAACGGCGCAACGAGCGACCGCGGCATACTAGCGGTGGCCGAACAGCCGCACGCCATGCTGCTACCATCTTGCTCGTCGCTGACGAGCGGCTGATAGACTCTGGGTTTAAATCGTTCCAGACCTTCAAACCATTCAAGCCGTTACGGAATCAACCCAAGACTTCGCGTCTGGTTAGCGATAGCTTCAGCCTGAGGCTGATCCGTCTCCGGAGGCAGCGCGACCCGGAATCCAAGAATTTAAGGACTTCTGGATGCCGGTTTTTACCGGCATGACGGCAAAACACCGGATGAAATTTTCAACGCACTTCAGTTAAGGACACTAGCGGGCGCTGGCGTAGTATTCGACGCGCCGCTCGAGAAAGGCGACGGCCTCGGAGACCGCGAAGGCGAACATAAAGACGATGATTACCAGAGCCCAGAACTCCTCCATCAAAAAATTTTGCGAATAGAGTTCGAATAACTCGCCGACGCCGATAATCGCGATCAGAAGCTGGCCGATGACTACGCCTTTGACACCGCGGATCACGCCCAGGCGCGCGCCGGCGAGAATCTCGGGCAGGGCGCTCAAAAAAAGCACTTTGGTGTAAAGTTGATAGGGCCTGGCGCCGAAGCAACGCGCCATTTCCACCAGCGAGCGGTCCGCCTGCTTCACGCCCACCTGGGTGTCCAGGATAATCACGAAGACGGCGAAGAGAAAAACCGTGACCACCACGGTGGTCTCGCCGATGCCGATCACCGCCATCAGGATCGGCACCAGCGCCGAGATCGGCGCGCTGACGAAGATGTTGACCCACATCCCGAGGATGCGGCCGACGCTTTTCACGCGCGCCATGATGATGCCGAGCGGGATGCCGATCGCGAGGGCGAGCCCCATGCCGAGGCCGAACGAGCGCAGCGAGATGATGGCCGCGTTGCGGAACTTCTCGGTGGGCGCGATCTCGATTGCCGCGTCGATCACCGCGGTGAACGGCGGCACGATGGTCGAGAGCTTCGCCCGGCCAACGGCTTCCCAGACCGCGAACCAGACGAGAAGGGACAGCAGCATCCTCATACGTATTTCCTCAGGATGTGCCAGATCTCGTCCACGGTGTCGAGGTAGCCGCGGTCGCGGCGGATCTCGTCGGGGCTGCGGCTGTGGTCGACCGCCGGGCGCACGATCTTCGACACCGTGCCCGGCCGCGGCGAGAGCAGGGCGATCTGGTCCGAGAGGTACGCCGCCTCCTCGATGCTGTGGGTGACGAAGATCACCGTCTTCTGGTGGTGGCGCAGGAGATCGAGCAGGTCCTCCTGGAACTTGCGCCGCGTCTGCTCGTCGACCGACGAGAAGGGCTCGTCCATCAGGATGATGTCGGCGTCCACGGTGAGCGCGCGCGCAAGCCCCACGCGCTGCTTCATGCCGCCCGAAAGCTCGCCCGGATGGCGCTGCTCGAAGCCCTTGAGCCCGACTTCGGCGATGTACTTGCGCGCCACTTCCTCGCGC
>JBOHVN010000021.1:0-10041 GCA_050735675.1 Binatia bacterium
GACCGGCAGGACTGCGGGCCGAAATCAGCGCGTCGAGCTCGCCGCTCTCCAGCATGCCGTTGAGCGTCCGATCATCGGGGATCGACTGCACGCTGATTTCCGGCGGAAGCTCTAGTTTGACTCGTTCCTTTCGGCCCGGATCTGTCTGTCCGCCGAGGAACCACTTCATATCCTGCGCTCTCACGCCGCAGTCGTCGTTAAAAAACCCGCGTATCCACACGGCCGCAGTCATGGCATATTCCGGAGTGCCGACTTTCTTGCCTTTGAAATCTTCGGGGTTTTTTATGCCTGAATCGACGTTGAAGTAGATAGACGAGTGGCGAAAAAATCGAGACGGAAATATGGGAATACCCACGAATGGGGAGTCTCCTCGACCCAGCATCGTGATATGGTTGGAAAGAGACATTTCCGAGACATCGAACTCTCGGTAATGCCCCATACGCCAAAAAATCTCCTCCGACTGCATTGAAATATAGTTGAGCTTGATTCCCTCTGGCTCCACCGAGCCGTCCTGAAGAGGCTTGGTCCGGTCGTAGTCGCCGCAGGCGACGGTCAGAAATAGTTTTTCCACTTAGGTTTCTCCCTTTCCAATTCGTGCTTTCAGGCTTTCCTGTGAACAAGGGGCCGGAGATTGCACCGCGGAGGCGCGGAGGACGCGGAGTAAAGAGTTTTTGATAAAGAATTACTCCGAACTCTGCGAACTCTGTGCCTCTGCGGTGAATACTTTTTCACAAGAAATCCCCGAGACCCTCCAATTCAGGTTGAGGATGGCAGATAGATTCGATCCTCTATTCTCGATCCTCGATCTTCGGCTAATTGGTGTCCCAGCGCGAGTAGCGTTGGGCGATGGCGATCAAGATAACCGAAATGACCGAGATGACAAGGCCGATGGCGGCGACGCGGCCGCGCATGCCGTCGAGGTAGAGAAAATAGAGCAGCGGGCCGAGCGGTTCGGCGCCGGGACTGTAGAGAAACAGGGTCGCGCTGAACTCGCGCATAAAGATCGTTACTAGGATAATCCAACCGGCCATGACGCCGGGGCGCATCATCGGCATCATCACCCGGCGAAACGTCGCCATAAACCCCGCGCCGCAAACGATCGAAGCTTCTTCGAGTTCTTTGTGGACCTGGATGATGGTGCTGGTGACGGCCCTCAAACCGTAGGGCAGAAATCGCGTGACGTAGGCGATCAGAATAATCCAAATCGTGGCGTAAACCGGGATCGGAAAGTCGACGTAGGCCCAGAGCAATCCGAGCGCCATGGCGGTACCGGGAAACGCCCACGGAATGAACACCAGTCCCTCGATCACGCCGCGACCGGCGATTTTGGTCCGCACCGTAATGTAGGAAGCCAAGGAGGCAAGGAGCATGCACGCGGTGGCGCCGACCAGCGCGAGAAACAGGCTGTTCATAAAAGCTTTGTGCACGCGCGGCGTCGCCCAGACGTAGCGGAAATTGTCCAAGGTCAAGTTCTGCCAGGTCTGCCAGGTGGGCACGTGGTAATAGGGCAGGATGGCGACCAACATCAGCACTAGAATCGGCAGCACGACCAGCATGATGAGCAGCAGCAACGCCACCCCCGACGCCGCGAAGCGCCAGGGTCCGAGATCGATTTGGTGCGGGCGAAAGCCTTTGCCGGTGACGGTGGAGAAACTTTCAACCTGCGAAGTGAACCGCCGATAGAGGTAAACGAAGACCAGGGCAATGCCGAGGATACCGACGCCATAGGCGGCGGCCAAATTATGATTGGTGGGAAACGAACCCAGCGCTTCGCGCCAGATTTTGGTCGTGAAAACTTCGATGCGCGCGGGCAGCGCGATGATCGCCGGCGTGTCGAAACTTTCCACGGCGCGCACGAAATTGAGAGTCGCCGCGGCAAGAATCGCCGGGCGGATCAGCGGAAACGTGATCCGCCGCATGATGCCGAATTCATTGGACCCGAGCGTCTTGGCCGATTCTTCGAGAGAAGGATCCATGCTCTTCATGGCGGCCGCAATGATCAAGAACGCCAGCGGCGTCAAGATCAGGCCCTCGACGAAAATCAGGCCCGCCATCGAGTAGATATTAAACGGGCCTCTCTCTATTCCAAGAAGCTGCACCAACCCGGCATTGATCAGACCATTGCTCGGGTTAAGCAACATGACCCAGGAGATGGAAACCAGGATCGGCGGAAGTATGTTAGGGATGATCGCGGTAAGTTCGAACAGCCGGCGATAGGGCGCGTTGGTGCGAATGGTAATCCAGGCTAGAGTGAGCGCGAAAACGATCGACAGGCCGGAGGCGCCGAAGCCGAAGATGAACGAATTGAGCAGTAATGGATACGCCTCGGGGTCGCTGTAGGCCCTCACGTAGTTTTGTAACGTGAATTGGCCGGGCACGCCCAGAGGCGCGTCGGTAAGACTGCCGTAAAAAAGAAAGAACGTCGGATAGAGGCTCAGGAAAGCGATGATGCTCCCGACAATGAGGAACACCCAATTGATCGGTTGGCTTAGAAAAGCTCCGACGCGAGAGCGGCCCCAAACGGCGGTCGAAACGCTGGTTCCGACCGCCTGGGCTCTTTCGTTAACCGACACGATGGGCCTTTTCTATTTATCACTACCGCAGAAAAATCTGCTGGTACTCCTTCTTCTTTTCAGCGAAACGCTTCGAGTTGAGGTCGTACATCTCGACGAACTCGATCTTATCGGCATCGGCGAGCGGAGGATAGATACCCTTGCGATTAACGAATTCTCCCAGTTTCGCCATCATCTTCATGCTATCGGGGCCGAGGAAATAATCGATCACCGCTTTGCCTGCGTTGGGATGCGGCGCCTTATTGCTCAAAGTCAAATAGTGGCCGTCACCCATGAACTTGCCGAGACGCGTATAATCCAGCGGCGCGCCCTTCAGACCGTAAAGATAAGCATACTTGACGTAGGTGATCGCGATCGGCGTCTCGCCCGTGGCGACGCGCTCGGCGGCGGGTAAAAGCGACTCGACCAGAATCGGCTTCATGGCGGCGAGATCGCGGATATATTTGTCCGCTTTCTCTTTGCCCATCAACTTTTCGAGACTGGCCACCCATTGGGTCGTCGTCGTATGTTGGGTGGGATCGGGCATGACGAGTTTGCCGCGATACTGCGGCTTCACCAGGTCTTCGAGGGACTTCGGCGCGTCGTTCGCCTTGATCGCATTCTTATTATAGACAATGCCGATCACGACGTTGCGGTAACGCGGCCCGAGGTTCGGGTCGATTGCATTTTTCGGAAAATCCTTCGCCGAGGACGAGTCGTACTTGGCAAAAATCCCTTCCTTGAACATGATCTGCATCGGATTGTCGTTGGTTAAGATGATGTCGAAAAGCGGCCGGCCGGCTCTGTACTCGCTCAAGGCGCGGTCCATGACCTTGGTCGCCGAGGCGCGCCAGTACTCCACCTCGATGCCATTTTTTTTCTTAAACTCGTTGAAGATGGAATTTGCCGAATCCGATTCGAGAGATCCGTAAACGACTGCTTTCCCCTCTTTTTTCGCCGCCTCGATCAATTTGGCGTCTTGCGCTCGTAGAGGGGCCGCCACAAGCAGCGCGAAAGTAGCCAACGAGGCGTAAAATCCCTTGGTGAATTTCATGATTCTGAAACCTCCTGTAGTTGCTCGCCGATGTCGAATCAACGGCGAGGGAATGGTTTCAGATTTGCACTTTTGAGTCAAGGCAAGTCGCCGCGAAACTGCCGTGATCGCCGGCGCGGTTGACAGGCGAAATTGCCGACCCTATAAGAACTTTTCGGGTGATGGTTCAATTAGCTCAAGATCTCTCACTTCGTTCGAGATGACAGCTCGCTTACTTTGTTGTCATTCCGAGCGAAAGCGAGGAATCTTCTTCAGGTTAGATTCGTTACGAACTCAATTGAACCACTACCAATTTTTGATTTTGACGCGAAGGGAGAAGTGGGTTCATGGAAAAAGTCGATCTGTTGGTTCGAAACGGCGAGGTTTGGACGCCGGGCGGCTTCGTCAACGCGGACATCGCCGTGAGCGGCGGCAAAGTCATCGCGCTCGGCCAGCCGACCGTGTTGCCCGAAGCCGCGGATACCGTGATCGATGCCAAGGGCATGAAAATTATCCCCGGTTTGATCGATACTCACACCCATCATCGCGATCCGGGATTCACGCACAAGGAGGATATCACCACGGCCACCATGGCCGCCGCCGCCGGCGGCGTGACGTTCTCGATCGGCATGCCCAATGTGAATCCGCCGACCACTACGGTCGAGCGTTACCGCGCCTTGCTCGAACATCACAGCAAGAACGCGATCGTCGACTTCAATCACAATCCATCCGGCACCGTGCCGGAAGAAATTCCCGGTCTCGCCAGGGAAGGCCCGCTGGCGTTCAAAATCTTCATGGTCAAGGACACCGGTCGAGACTATCCGCATATGCCCGGCATCGGCATCAACAACAACGGCGAACTTTTTAAATGCTTCGAGACCGTCGGACAAACCGGATTGCCCTTGATGGTGCATCCGCACGACCAAGATCTGATGGATGAGATCGAAGGACGCTACTGGAAGCGCGAGGATCGCAGCCCGCAAGCTTACGCCAAAGCGTATCGTGACTACGACGGCATCATTTGGGACACGGCGATGGCGACGCTGTTTCGCATGCAGAAAGCGCTCGGCGCCCCACTGCATATTCTCCACATGACCACGCCCGAAGGATTGGCCATGCTGCGCCGCGCCAAGGACGAGGGCAGACCCTGTAGCTGCGAGGTCAATCCGTGGGCGATGTTTCTGGGCACCTGGGAGAACGTCGAAAAGCTCGGACCCTACTGTCTCGGTTTCTGGGTGCCGCCGGCGCATGTGGATGCGCTCTGGCAAGCGATCAACGATGGCACCGTCGACATCATCGGGACGGACCACGCGCCGCATACCAAAGAGGAGAAAGACAAGGGCTGGCACGATATGTGGAGCTGCCCCGGCGGCGAACCGCAAATCCAGGACTATCTCCGGCTGTTTCTCACCGCGGTGAACGAAGGCAAACTGTCGCTCGACACTTTGGTCAGGATTTCTTCATATAACGCAGCCAAGATTTTTAACGTCTACCCGCGCAAGGGCGTGCTCCAACCGGGCTCCGATGCCGACATGGTGATCGTCGACATGAACAAGGAAGAGGTGATTTCCAATTCGACGACTTACACCAAGGTGGGCTGGACGCCGTACGATGGGCGGAAAGTCAAAGGCGTGCCGGTGCGCACGATTCTGCGCGGCAAGACCGCCATGCTCGATGGCAAAATCGTCGGCAAGCCAGGCGACGGCCAGCTGGTGAAGCCGCTCCGATAAGTCAATCCGCGTAGGCCAAACCACCTGTCGGAATATCTCCCGCGAAGGCGCAAAGGCGCAAAGAAAAAGCTATCCGAACTTGGCGTGCTTCGCGCCTTGGCGGGAAAATATCCGAATCCGCGTAAGTGATTGTCTCTGCGAACTCGGCGTCTCCGCGGTGAATAGCGGTTCTTCTTCTGACTCACCGCGAAGCGCACGAAGGACACGAAGGATTTTGGTTAAGAAGAGAATCACCGCGGAGACGCGGAGTACGCAGAGAAAAGAAGTTTATCGAGCAACACTCCGAACTCTGTGAACTCTGCGCCTCTGCGGTGAAACAACGCTGGCCACGCGCGGGTTTGAACCCCGCCCTACGGGTCTGCGATCTGCTCTTCCGGATCGATCTTGTTGACGATCAAACCGGAGTTCAACTTGGGATAAAAGTAGGTTGACTTCTGCGGCATCTTCTCGCCGGCCGCGACGACGGCGAGAAGCTCTTCGGCTTTCGGCGCGTTCAGAAGGAACGCGGCCTGAAATTCCTCTTTTTCCAGAGTTTGCAGGATGGTTTCTTCGTCTTGGAAGTAGCGGATAGTGTCGCCGCTCTCCTGCTGCTCGGGCGCCATGCCGAGAATATGCTCGAGGACCAGCAAGTGAAGCGTGCTCACGTCGAGATCCCTTAAAGGGGCGCTTAAATCTTTGGCCAGGCGCTGCATGATGCGCTTGTTCTTCAGGCGCAAAATAAGATAGCGCGGGTCGCGCTTGAAGCTCGCGCCGATCACGCGGTATTTTTTCGCGGCGGCCTTGAGCGCCTTGAGAAAAGAGACCTTCCCCTCGGGCGTCTTGGGATGCTGTTCCACATAAAAAAAAGTCTGCAGCGCTTCTTCCAGCTCTAAAAACGGCTTGTGCGCGTATCCCCGCACCAGGCGGTGGGTGGGCAGGATCACGACGTTGTCGTCGTTCATATTGGCGCAGTAAGCCATGATGTAGTTGAAGGCTTCCCGGCCGGTCCATTGGCCGCGTTCTTGGCGCATATGATCGCGATAACTGAGAGTGGCCTCGTAACGATGGTGGCCGTCGGCGATCAGGAGTTGCTGGTCGTGCATTTCCCGCTGAACTTGTTGAATCACTGCGGAGTTGGTAATGCGCCACAGCCGGCAGTGATCGCCGTTATCCTGTTTCACTTCAAGCCACGGCGCCGCTCCTTCGACCGCGACCGCGAGGATGCGGTTGATCGTTTGCTTGGGCTGAGCATAGAGGGCGAAGATCGGGCTCAGCTGCGCCTGGCAGGCGAGCATGAGTCTTAAGCGGTCTTGCTTGGGCGCGTCGTGGGTCTTTTCATGCGGGCGAATATCGCCGTTGGAAAAGTCTTGCAGCTCGGCGAGGGCGAAAAATCCCAAGCGTTCTTTTTCTTCGCCTTTGAGTCTGAATCGTTGCGCCAAGAAATAAATCGCCGGCTGCTCATCGCGCTCGAAGATTCCTTGGGCCTGCCAATCATTCAACGTTTGCGCCACGGCGTCGTAGGAATCGGCTTCCTGGC
The DNA here is from genome assembly GCA_050735675.1 of Binatia bacterium. Taxonomy (GTDB): domain Bacteria; phylum Desulfobacterota; class Binatia; order UBA9968; family UBA9968; genus DP-20. Next base: position 6,832 of record JBOHVN010000021.1, read on the forward strand.
TCAAGTCCAGCCTGACGAAATTATAGGGAGATTTTTTATAGAGCCGTTCTTGCTCGGTCTTGGAGATGACGTCGTACGGCGGCGCGATGACTTTGGCCAGATCGCGAATTTTTTTCTGATTATAAACAACTCCTCGAAACGGAGCGATGCGTACCATACTTCAATAAGTCCTTGTCAAGACGAAATTGCCGCAGTGCTTTGTAGTCCGTCATTCCCGAATACTTCTATCGGGAATCTAGGCGATACCGGACCTGGACCCCCGATTAAAGCATTTGGGGGTCACGACTTTGGGATAAATTCTCATCGTTATATCTGTGATACCCGACGACTTGCTGCGGGTAACTCAACGCTCTTTGGCGACGCCGAGATTCATGGCGCCGATCCCCTCGATTTCCGACTTCAAAACGTCGCCGGGTTTGAGCTTTTCCTGGAACTCGGGTGAATCCGGGTTTCCGGTGGTGATCAGATCGCCGGGTAACAAAGCCGTGACTTGCGACAAGAAACTTACCTGAGTGGCGATGTCATTGATCATGGCGTCGGTCTTCGCCGATTGCTTGAGCTCGCCGTTGATCCAAAGCTTCATCCAAAGATTGTGCGGGTCGGCGATCTCATCCTTGGTGGTGATCCATGGGCCGATCGGCGCGAAGGTTTCAAATCCTTTGCGCACGTTACGCGTGCCGGACAGATTCTTGCTCAAGCCATAGCCGCGGGCGGTGACATCGAGCATGATGGTATAGCCGAAAATGACGTCGAAGGCACGTTCTTTGCTGACGTTGCGCGCCTGTTGCCCGATCACGACGCAGAGCTCGAGCTCGGAAAAGATCGAATCCGCGTTTTTCGGTATGATGATGTCATCCTCCGGGCCGGCGATGGCGGAAGGCGGCTTTAAAAAAATATTCTCAAGTAGCTCTTCCGGCGAGGTCTTGGCCGCGCTCCCCCGGCCGCGCGCATCGCCCAACCCTGCGCTGCCGCGTTTGTAGTTGCCGGCCGCCGCCCAAATCTTCGACGGCTTTTCCACCGGCGGCTTGAGCAGTTTCGGATCCAAATCCTTACCGCTGCCACCGGCGGCGAGAGATTCCAGTTTTTCCTTGACACTGTCGTAGGCGGCGATCAGATCGATCATTGTCGATCCTCTCGGTAACAAGTCGCCGAGTGGAATCAGCTTGTCGTTCTGTACGATGCTAAGTTCGTTCGGTCTGATGGCGGCCAGCTTCATTCGACGCTCCTTTTAATCTCGGTTGGATTGATTCCCGGCAGCTTGCTGCGTTAAGTAGATTGCCTCTCCGAAAGCCCGTCATCGGGGTGACGACTTGAAGAAAAATCTCATTGCCGAGTTCTGATACCCCCGCAGCTTGCTGCGGAGTGATTCAATTTCCCGCCATTTTCAATAGCTGGAAGCGGCGAGTTTCACAAGCCGGGCCGGCGCCAAACGACCTCAATTGTTTCCATTCTAGCGCTATGGCATAAAAAATCGTGGCGGGATCTTGGTTGCAATTATCCATCCGTACCCGCGCCGCCAGCATCGATGCGCTGTCGAATTTTTTGATCGAGCGCGGCGCGCCGGGTGTCGTCCTTAAGAAAAACGGCTTGGACGCTTTTTTCGCGGCGCGGCTCGCCGGCGCGTCGTTGCGCCAAGATGTCGATCGCTTTGTCGACGCCATTGCACGGTTTTCCCCGCGCGCGCGAAGGCCGCGGCTGCGCTGGCAAGTCATCAAACAAGAAAACTGGGAACATTCCTGGAAGCGATTCATCAAACCGCGGCGCGTCGGCAAAAACTTTTGGATGACCCCGCCGTGGCTTGAGCCGCCAAAGTTCCGCCATCGCCGAGTGATCACCATCGAGCCGGGCATGGCCTTCGGCACCGGCACGCACGCGACCACGCGCGGCTGTATGGAGTTTCTGGAACTGGTTAGCGAGCGGCTTCCGGTAGGTCAATTCACCGCGCTCGACGTGGGCACCGGCTCCGGTATCCTGGCGATCGCCTTGGCATACTTGGGCGCGAAAGCAGTCCGGGCCGTCGATAATGATCCGGTGGCGCTGCAAGTGGCGCGGGAAAATTGTCGCGCCAATGGCGTCGCGGGAACGGTTCATCTGAGCCGAGCCAGGCTGAGCGCGATCAGACGCCGATTCGACGTCGTGGCCGCCAACCTGACCGCTGAGACCGTTTTGGAACTCGCCGGCGCGCTGGAAAAGAAAGTCGCGCCGCGAGGATTTCTCATTTTATCGGGAATCCCGCATGAGAAAGCCGGCGCCGTCGCACGGCGTTTTGCAGCGCGATTTCGAATCCTCAAGCGCAAGCGGTCGCGTGAATGGGTGACGCTGCTGTTGCAGCGAAAGTAACGGGTCATGGCGCGCTTCTACCTGCCGCGAAGAAATCTGCGTGACAATCGCGGTGTCTTGGACGGCCAGGAACTGGCGCATCTAAGAAAAGTGTTGCGCCTGGTGCCGGGCGACCGGATCACCGTGTTTGACGAATCCGGCTGGGAACATGAAGCCGTCATTCGACAGCTCACGGCGCAACAGGGCGAGATTGAAATTCTCAGATCCTATGAAGCAGACCGCGAGTCGCCGCTGCGATTAACCGTGGCCGTTGGTTTGACCAAAGGCGAGAAAATGGATCTCGTCGTCGAAAAAGCGACCGAGCTGGGCGCGCAAACGATAGTGCCTTTCACTTCGGCTTTTTCAGTGCCGAAGTTGGACGACAAAAAGATCGCCGAGCGCACAGAACGCTGGGGGAAAATAGCGCTGAGCGCCGTCAAGCAGTGCGGCAGAACTCGGGTTCCGGAGATCCTGCGGCTTCGCGAGTTTCAAGCGCTCGTTAGCGGAGACTGGCAGGCAACGCTCAAGCTATTTTTCTGGGAGAAGGAGCAACGGCAATCGCTCTATCAAGCGCATGCAACGCACTCAAACGCCACATCCCTGTTTGTTGTGGTCGGTCCGGAAGGCGGATTTACGGCGCAAGAGGCGGAGTTGGCCCAATCCCATGGCTTCGAGCCTGTTAAGCTCGGCCCGAGGATTCTGCGCGCGGAAACCGCGGCGGTGGCGGCGCTTAGCTTAATCCAATTTCTCTGGGGCGATCTTAAATAGTTGGCTCTTCAGGCTTTTCTGTGAACCACGGATCGGAGATTGCACCGCAGAGGCGCTGAGGAGGCGGAGTAAAGAGTTTTGATAAACATTACTCCGAACTCTGCGAACTCTGTACTGTAGTTC
>JBOHVN010000022.1:0-20948 GCA_050735675.1 Binatia bacterium
AATTCTTCGCGGCCCAGGGACTGTTCACCCTGACGGCAGCCTGGAAGCTGGGGAGCCAATCCCGCTGAGGAAACCACCGACTGGAGAGCCGTGTGCGGGAGAACCGCACGCACGGTTCGGAGGGCGGGGACGGCGAAAGCCGTTTCCGACCCCTATCGATAAGGCCGGAACGACGGGACTACGAGTCGACTTCCAGTCGACAAATTCAGAACCCCTCGGCTTGAAGCCGAGGGTCGTTCAGTTACCCGAGAAGCGTACTAAGAATTTGGCAATCGCTTGAACCTAAGGAGTGCACGACCGTGGGAATTATTGATGCGGATACGCATATCGACGAGACCGATGATACCTGGGAGTACATGCAAGAAGCCGATTTACTGTTCAAGCCGACAACCGCCTATCCGGCAAATCCTGATCCGAAGCTGCCGCCGGCGCGCTACTGGGTGATCGACGGCAAGCGCCAGGTGCGTTTTATTCGCAGCGACAAAGACTCCGGGACCACGGTTGAAACGCGCGAGCTGTTGGATGTCAAAGCGCGGCTCAAGCACATGGATGCGCTGGGCACGGATATCCAGGTGATTTATCCCACGCTGTTTCTAATGGAGGCGACGGAAAAACCCGAGATCAATGCGGCCCTGCGGCGCAGTTACAATCGTTGGCTGGGAGACCGTTGCGGGCAATCGAACGGCCGATTGCGCTGGGTATGCATGCCGCCGCTGCAGAACATGGACGATGCGTTGGCGGAAATACGCTGGTCCAAAGAACATAGCGCTTGCGGAGTCTTGAAGAAAGGTGACCGCGAAGCGGGAAAGTATCCGGCCGACTCGTACTTCGATCCGTTGTATGCCGAAGCCGAAAAGCTCGATTTACCGATCTGCATTCATACCGGCTCCGGCGTGCCGGATTTCTCGCCGGCCCGGGAATTTTCCCACGGCCAGTTCATGCGCACCAAGGCGGCTGCGATCAACGGTGTGATCGGACTGATCCTGCATAAAGTTCCGGCCAAGTTTCCCAAGCTGCGTTTTGGCTGCATCGAAGCAGGCTCCATGTGGGCGCCGTTTGTCGCCTACGATCTGCGCCGCCAACAGCTCCGCCAACAGGGGCGCGAGAGCGCCGGCGTGCTGGGCGTGCCGAAGCTCGAGCTCGCTTCCAGCGTTTTCAAGGAAAACCGCATGTATGTCACCTGCCAGGTCGACGAAGATCTTCCCTATATTCTCCAATGTGTCGGTGAAGATAACTTGATGGTGGGATCGGACTACACTCACCGAGATCCGTCGATGGAGCTCGAGTTCCGCAGAGAACTGCAAGCGCGCGCAGACAAGGGCGACATTCCTCACTCGGCGGTGCAGAAGATTCTCTACGACAACCCGAGGGCGTTTTATGGGCTATAGATCGCGCTGTTTCACCGTGTTAACGAGAACTGAACGGCGCTCAGCCTATTCCGTCATTCCGGCGGAATCCAGGCGGTCTTTTAACGTGAACCGAAACGAACCTGGATGCCGGCGTTCGCCGGCATGACGAATTTGTTCTTCGTCTGAAGGCGAGGGATTTCACATCCTGACGGAGACACTCGATCCTTACGCTGATTATAGGAGAAACTAGAATGATTATTCTCAGTCCCGAAGGAAACGCGCAGACATTGGCGGCAAAGATCGCCGGTTTGCCGAGATTTCCCGACTTGCGCGGGAAGGTCATTGGCTTGCTCGATAACAGCAAGCCCAACGCAGACAAGTTGGCCGAGCGTTTTGCAGACCTGCTCAAGGAAAAGTACGGCGTCGCCAGCGTGATTTCGCGGCGCAAGCTTACGGCGCAGCAAGGCGCGCCGAAAGAATATCTCGATCAGTTAGCGGCTCAGGCGGATATCGTTCTGAGCGGCCTGGGAGATTGAGGGTCGTGCACGTCGTGGAGTATCCACGACTCGATCGAGCTGCAAAAGCGCGGACGGTTCGCTGTTACTTTAATTACACACGCTTTCGATGCCCTGGCAAAATCCGAGAAAGAGGCTTTCGGCGCGCCGGACCACCCGGTGCTGGTTGTGCAGCATCCGATCGGCACCGTGAAGGTGGAAGAAGTAAACAAACGCGCGGATGCGGCGTTCGAGAAGCTCGTTGATATTTTGCTCGAACCGCAAGCGCGCAAGGTCGCGGCCGGAAGCTAGCAATTTTAATCCTCCACCGGCGCATTCGTCCGGCGGTAATATTCTCTTCGAGGGCGTGAAGATGGCGGACCAAGCATTACCGGCAGAACGATTTGAAATACCCGATGACATTTGGGCGGCCCAGGCTTTCTTCGAAGAAAAGGGTTGGTCCGATGGGTTGCCAGTCATTCCCCCGACGGAAGAACGGGTCGCGCACATGCTTGCGGCGGCCAAACGCGACCCTCGCGATGTTATCGGCGCCGTGCCGCCCCGGTGGGCTCCAGCCACGGTAGAAAAAATCGCCATCAATGGCGTGATGGCGGGCTGTAAGCCGGAGTACATGCCGGTATTGATCGCCGCGGTGGAGGCGATCACCGATCCCAAACTGAATCTTTACGCGTTACAGGCAACCACCGGCGGGCCGGCAGTCATGATCATCATCAATGGTCCGGTGCGCAAGGCAATCGACGTCAACGGCGGAGCGAACGCCTTGGGTGAGGGCTGGCGCGCCAACGCGACCATCGGCCGTTTTGTTCGGTTGATTCAACGCAACGTCGGCGGCTCCTATCCGGGGACGACCTGCAAAGCAACTCTTGGTTGGCCGGGAAAATATTCGATCTGCATCGGCGAAAACGAAGAAGCCAGCCCGTGGGAGCCGCTCCACGTCGAGCGCGGTTTCAAAGCGGATCGGAGCACGGTCACGGCGATTAGCGCGGATGCTTCGATGCGCGCCTCCGATCTCGATAGCACTAAAGCAGTCGGTATCCTCACCAATTTCGCCCAGCGCATGGAAGGACCGTCGGGACCGGAAGCCATCATGGTGGTCTGTCCCGAGCACGCAAAAATCATCGCCGGCGACGGCTTCAGCAAGAAGGACGTACAGAAGTTTGTCTGGGAGCGCGCCGCGTATCGCATGAAAGACCTGCCCGACGAGACTTTCGCCCAGCGCGTCAAGCGCCGCTCCGATCTGAAGCTCACCCGCGAAAGCATCATCCCCGTGACCGATAAGCCGGAAGATATCCTCGTCGTGGTTGCCGGCGGCGACGGTTCGCAATCACAATATATTCACGTCTGGGGACAGAGCACGCTGGAGGGCGGTTCGACGCGGTCGGTGACTAAAGCGATTCAGGATTAGGAAGTTCAAGGCGTTTAAGCCGTTCAAATCGTTCAAGCCGTTACGGGCAATAATCGCAATCTAATTCCCTGCGCTTGCTTTTCAGAGATGGAACGGTGGCCGAGCATCTGAATCGAAGTTGCAGGCAATCATCGTTTCGATATAGAGCATGACCACGAAGCAAACTGCATCCGTGAGGGAATGAACCATGGGAACCATCAAATTTCTCGATCCGCGAGCGGCGGTCAATCCAAAGGACCGGCCGCTCGTAGCGGGACTCGATACGTTGGAAGGAAAAGTCATCGGCATCATCGATAACGGACAGGCCAACTCCACGACGATGTTTCAGGAGTTGGCCAAGCTGATTGAGGAAAAATTCAACGCGCGAGCAGTCCTTTGCAAGACCAAGCCGACGCACATGCAGGGCGCGCCGGAAGCGATCATGGACGAATTTGCCGGCCGTTGTGACGCGGTGATCACGGGGCTGGGCGCTTGAGGATCGTGCACGTCGTGGAGTGTCCACGACGCCATCGAGTTACAAAAACGAGGAAAGCCGACGGTGACGCTGTGCCAGTCGATCTTCATGGAACTGGCGCGCGCCGAAGCCAAGTTTTTCGGATTGGCGAAGCTGCCCTTGGTAGAAGTTCCGCACCACCCAAGCGGCGGCGCAAGGCCGGGGGAGCATCGGGCGGACGCGGAGGGCGCGGTGGATATGGTGGGGAAGAGGCTGATGTTGAGAGGGTAGGAGCGGCGCAAGGGCGAGCAGATGCGGATTTGGCCGGATACTTTCCTTCCCCCGTTGCGACGGAGGAAAAACCAGCGCGCCGGCCGTCTGCAACAACTGCACGCCAGTAAAAAACAATTTGGAGATGTATGAATCTCACCTCCGCCGTCATCGAAATCGAAGACAGCTGGGAAGCGGTCAATGACTGGTTCTGCAATGAAAAACTCAGTGATGGCCTGCCGATCGTGCCGCCTACGCCGGAGCGGGTGGAGAAGATGCTCAGCGCGACGACGCGGGCTCCTGCGGAGGTGATCGGGCCGATACCGCCGAAGTGGGCGCCTTGTTCGATCGAAAAGATCGCCATAAACGCGGTGATGGCGGGCTGCTTGCCGGAATACTTGCCGGTCGTCATCGCCGCCGTCGAAGCGATCTGCGAGCCGCGCTTCAATCTTTACGGCGTTCAGGCGACGACGGGATACGTCGGTCCGGCGCTGCTGCTCAACGGACCGATCCGAAAAAATCTCGCCATCAACTGTGACGCCGGTGTCTTCGGTCCGGGCTTTCGTTCCAATGCGACCATCGGCCGGGCAATTCGTTTAATTCTCATCACCGTCGGCGGCGGTTATCCCGGCGACACCGACCGCTCTACTTTCGGCTGGCCCGGCAAATACACCATGTGCTTTGGCGAAAACCAGGAGAAGAGCCCGTGGGAGCCATACCACGTCGAGTTCGGCTTCAAGCCCGAGGAGAACACCGTGACCGTCTTCGGGATTAACGGCTTTTTACCGATTCACACTGCCGGTAGTCGCGGCGAGCAGGCGCTCGCTTCATTGGCCGAAGTGATCCGCATGCATCACGGCGTCAGTCATCTCGACGTCGGCAGCTTTGGCGGCGGTACGCCGCTGATCGCGCTCGGCGTCGAAGACGCGGAGATCATGGCGCGCGATGGCATCACCAAGAAGCAGATCAAGGACTATCTCTGGGAACATGCGTCGCTGAAGTTTTCCGAGATCCCCGCGCGGCGCAAAGGGCACAAGAATGACGATGAGCTGCTGCGCGAGTCGCCCAACGTGACGCCGGACGGCGTGGTGCATCTTTCGACCAGGGCAGAAGACATCATGGTCGTTGTGCTCGGCGGCAAACACCGGCACTCGGTGTTTCTGCCCATGTGGACCGGTCGGAATACGCTCTGCGTGATCAAGGGGATTAGATAGCGACTTGGAGTGATGGAATATTGGAGTCATGGGAAGATGGATGAAGGCGATTCTGCCAAAGTCGATGAGACCCAATGCGCAAGTTGTCATTCCGAGCGAGAAGCGAGGAATCTTTCTCGACGTGAAGATCGTGGAGTCCGCTAACTGAACCGCTACCAGCGGTTCGGTGGTGACTCAGTTTGGCATCAGATCTTTCACTTCGTTCAGGGTGACAACTCCGACCCCCAGTGTCATTCTGAGCGTAGCGAAGAATCTTTCTTGCACTTGGCCGGCAAAGTGAACCGCTATCAGCGGTTCACTTGCCTTGACAATGACTGATTGGCTCAACTAAGGTCAGCACAAATTATCCAAGGAGGTATCGGATCGTGGCAGTAACTCTATGGAAAGAATACAAAACGGTTAAGGTCGAGAAGGAAGACGGAATCACCTGGTGCATTCTCAATCGTCCGGAGAAGCGCAATGCGATGAACCCGCAGCTTCACTACGACATGCTCGAGGCTTTGACGGAGCTGGAAGTCGACAAGGATACGAACGTGCTGGTCCTCACCGGCGCGGGGCCGAGTTGGTGCGCCGGGCAGGATCTGCGCGAGTATTTCCGCGGCACCGATAATAATCCGTTGGAGCGGCGCAAGGCGAGCTGGGCTTCTCAAGAGTGGCGTTGGCGCAAACTCTTTTACTATCCCAAGCCGACGATCGCGATGGTCAACGGTTTCTGTTTCGGCGGCGCGTTCACCCCTTTGATTGCGTGCGATTTCGCCATTGCCGCCGAGGATGCGACCTTCGGCTTGAGCGAAGTGAATTGGGGCATATTCCCGGGTGGATTGGTCAGCCGGGTCTTGGCCGACGCGATGGGCTATCGCGACGCCATGTGGTACATCATGACGGGCGATCCTTTCGACGGCAAAAAGGCCGCCGATATGAAGCTGATCAATTACGCCGTGCCGAAAGAAAAGTTGCGCGAGGAGACGATCAGTCTGGCGCAGAAGCTGATGAAGAAGAATCCGCAGGTGCTGCGCGCGGCAAAGGAAGTCTACAAGTATTGCCGCACCATGGATTACGCGCAGGCGGAAGATTACATGGCCGCTAAAGGCACCGCGCTTCGTCTTACCGATCCGGAAAAGGGCCGCGAGACCGGCATGGAACAATTTCTCGATAAGAAAACCTACCGACCGGGCCTGGGCGAGTACAACCGGAACGTCAAGTAAATTCAAGTTCAAAGGTTCAATAGTTCAAGGTTAGCTTCGGATTTTGGATTGGCGATTTTCCGCCAATCCAAAATCCGCAATCCAGAATCCAAATTGGAGCGCAGGTGGATTTCAATCTCCCCGACGAATTACAGATCCTAAAAGAAACCGTCCGCAAGTTCGTTGATCGCGAACTGATCCCGCTGGAGCGAGAATGCCGGCCCGAAGGCGAGGACATGCCGCAGCAATACATCAAGCCGCTCCAGGAAAAAGCCAAGGCGATCGGCCTCTGGCTGCTCGATGTGCCGCAGGAGTACGGCGGCGCCGGCCTCGATCTCATGAGCCGCTGCGTGATCATGGAAGAGGTCGCGCGCACGGTGGCGATCCCGTTTCGTTATGCGCCGATTTTCGGGCCGGAAGTGCGGCCGGTGTTGTTTCACTGCAATGAAGAACAGAAGCCGCGCTTTCTCCTGCCGGTGATCCGCGGCGAAAAGAAAATCTGCTTTGCGCAGACCGAGCCGGATGCCGGTAGCGACCCGGCGGGAATGAAGACTCGCGCGGTCCGCGATGGGGATGACTACGTCATCAACGGCACGAAGCGCTTTATCACCGGCGCCAAGACCGCCGACTACGCGCAGGTCATCGCCGTCACCGATCCGCAGAAGGGCGCGCGCGGCGGCGTGAGTTGCTTCGTCGTCGACATGAAAGCTCCGGGAGTGACTCTCGAGCGGCTGTGGCCGACGATGATGGGGGACACGCCGGGACAGATTCATTTCGAAAACGTACGCGTGCCCGCCGCCGATATGATCGGCAAGGAAGGCGAAGGATTTTCCATCGCCCAGGGCTGGATTCAAGAAGGGCGGATTCGCGGCCACGGCGCGCGGCCCGTCGGCATTGCCTCGCGCGCGCTCGATATGATGATCGAGTACTCGAAAGTCCGCTCGACTTTTGGCCGTCCTTTGGCGGACCGTCAAGCGATCCAGTTCATGATCGCCGACTCGGCGATGGAGCTGCACGCCTGCCGCTTGATGGTGTACGAGTGCGCTTGGCGGCACGACCGCGGCGAAGATATCCGGCAGCTCTCTTACATGACGAAAATTCAATGTGCCGAGATGGCCAGCCGCGTGGTTGACCGCTCGATACAAGTTCACGGCGGCTTGGGGCTGATGCGCGAACTGCCGCTCGAGTGGTGGTATCGCCAGGTGCGTAGCATTCGCATCACCGAGGGCACGCCGGAGGTTTTACGGTGGCGGCTGGCGCAGCATATCATCAAGAATCACAAAGCGTAAAAAGGTCGATGATGGAGGATAGACGATTGAGGATCGCGATTCTCGATCATCCATCCTCGATCCTCGACTCAGTTTTTGAAGAAATTGTCTAAGAACCCACCCATGAGCGACACCGAAGAGTCTACGCAGCTCCTGCCCGGCTACCGGGTCCTCGATCTCACGTCTTCGATCGGCGCGCTGTGCGGCAAGCTTTTGCGCGACCTCGGCATGGACGTGATCAAAGTCGAACCGCCGGGCGGCGATCCCATGCGCGGCGAACCGCCTTTTGCCAAGGGACACGCGGGCCGCGAAGGCAGCCTGCGCTTCGCTTATCTCAACGCCGGCAAGCGCAGCGTATCGCTGGACGTCACACGGGCGCCGGCACGAAAGGTGCTGCTTGATCTGGTTGAGCGCGCGGACGTGGTCGTCGAGGACTTTGCTCCCGGATATCTCACCGGGTTGGGTCTGGGCTATGAGGTTTTGCTCGAACGGCAAAAGAAATTGATTCTCGTCTCGATTAGCGGTTTCGGCCAGGACGGTCCTTACGCGAATTACAAAACCAGCGATCTTGTCGGTAATGCCATGGGAGGCTTGCTCTACATCAGCGGCGATCCGAAGATGACGCCGTGCAATCCGCCCGAAACCCAGTCCTTCTATTACACCAGTCTCTTTGCATCCTACGGCGTCATGCTGGCTCTGTGGCAGCGCGAGACGCGCGGCATCGGCGCATGGATCGATGCTTCGGTGCAGGCGAGCATGGCGCTGCACGAGCACGTGGCGTTCAATTATTCGGCCGAAGGCCGGGTGATGAAGCGCGCCGGCAGCCAGCACCAGCACAATGCGCCGGCCAATCTGTTTCAGTGCAAGAACGGCTGGATATCGATCTTCGTCACGCAGACTCACTGGCCGCTTCTTCTCAAAGTCTGGCCCGATCACGATCCAGCGCTGGACGATCCCAAGTGGATCAACAGCAACTTGCGCCGGCAACACGCCGACTATATCAACGCTCAAGTGACTTCGTTCACATCACGATTTCTCAAAGAAGATCTTGCGGAGTTGATGCAGAAGCACGGCATCCCAGGATTGCCGGTCAACTCGCCAGCGGATTTTATGAAAGACCCGCACATTCAAGCGCGCGGCTTTTTTGGGCACGTCAATCATCCGGTACTCGGTTCCTTCGCCCAACCCGGCAGCCCGTTTAGGGTCGATGGGCAGCGCGGCCCGCCGTCAGTGGCGCCGCTGCTCGGGCAACATAACGAAGAGGTATTATGTGGCGAGCTTGGCTTGACTCCGAGCGAGATAGCGGACCTGAGGTTAATTCAAAAATGACGTACCCCGTCGCAAGCTGCTGGGTATCAGAGCTGGCCGATGACAGTGTACCTCAGCCGTCACCCCCGAATGGTTTTGTCGGGAGTCCAGTTCCGACCCCCTGGATTCCCGCTAAAAGCATGCGGGAATGACGGAATGGGAAAAGGGTTTTGGAGCGTGTAGAGTTGGAGTGAGTTTTTAATTTTTAACTTTTAATTTTGAATTCCATGTCTCCCGGTCAAATTCTAAAAGGGGTGCGCATTCTCGCCTTCACCACCGGCTATGCCGGCCCTTACGCCGGCCGCTTGCTTGCCGGTTACGGCGCGGAAGTGATCAAGATCGAGTCCAAGAAAGGCGGGCTCGATACTTTTCGCCATTACGGCCAGCACAAAGATATCGACGCGGCGCCTCGCTTTATTGAATGCAATCTCGGCGTGCGCTCGATGGCGATCAATCTCAAGCATCCGACCGGCGCGCGGCTGATTCGCGAGCTGGCTTGGAAAGCGGATGCGGTATTGCAGAATTTTCGGCCCAGGGTACTGGATAAATTGGGTTTAAGTGACGAAGAGCTGAGAAAATCGAATCCAAAACTTGCGATTGTAAAGTTGCCCGGATTCGGATCGGAAGGGCCGAAGAGCGGCTACGGCACGTGGGGGTTCAACCTGACGGCGTTCTCCGGCATGACTTATCTATGGAACCATCCCGACCAGGATCGGCCGATCGGCAGTCAGGGAGTTTATCCCGATCACTTGGGGTTCGTTATGGGACCGACATTGATGGTTGCCGCGCTGCTCAACAGCCGGCGAACGGGCAAGGGCGTCACGATCGATCTCGCCCAGATCGAAGGAACCGCGTATACCCTCGGCGCAACCTACCTTGAAACTTCGGTGAACGGTGACGATCCTCAGCCGAAGGGAAATCATTACGCCGTCGCGGTGCCGCATGGCTGCTACCGCTGCGAGGGCGAAGATCGCTGGTGCGTCATTTCGGCACGCGACGACGGGGAGTGGCGCGCTTTCTGCCGCGTCATAGGGAGAAATGACTTGGCGGCCGACGCGCGCTTTGCCGATATGCAGTCTCGCCTGGCGCACCGCGCGGAGCTCGACGGTATGGTCCAAGAGTGGACTCAGGCGCGGACGGCAGAAGAGGTTATGAGCCAATTGCAGTCCGCCGGTGTCCCGGCCGCCGTAGTTCAGACCGGAGCCGATCTCTTGAAGGACCCACAACTGCGCCACCGAGATTATTTCGCGTCCTTCGAGGACTCGTTGATCGGGCCTTTTGAGATTCCGCGCGCCGGCATCACATTTCGCGGCGCGGTCGAAGAACCGCTGCGTTTACCGAACCGGTTCGGCGCCGACAATGATTCGATCCTGAGCGAAATCCTCGGTTACGATCATGCGACCATCGCGAGCTGGCGCGAGCAAGAGGTCCTCACATAAGTTTAGCGACCTGCCGATTCAACGATCCAAACCGGAGGGGAAGCCCATGATAACGAGAAGAGTTTCCGTCGTGCTCCTGTCGATTGTTCTGCTCCACGCAAGTCCCGGACTGACGCAGGAACGAGTCAAGCTGCGCGTTAGTTCTGCCACTAAAACGCTCGGATATGGGCCGCTATGGGTGGCGTCAAAGATGGGTTTCTTCGACCGCCATGGGCTCGATGTCGAGCTGGTGGTGATTCGCGCCTCCGACGTGGGAATTCAGGCATTGGCGGGTGGCTCGCTGGAGATCGCCGGCAGCGCATCCGACGCGCCGATCGCGGCGATCGAGAAAGGGCTCGATCTCGTCATCATCGGCGGGATCATCAACGGCCTCTCGCAGTCGATCATGGCCGCCAAAAAATTTAAGACCTACGAGGACCTGCGCGGCGCCACGTTCGGCGCCATCAGTCTCACTTCCGGGGTGACGTTTGCGCTGCGCCAAGTTTTGAAAGTCAAAGGGCTCGAGTACCCGCGCGATTACAAGCTGCTCGTCATCGGCGGCACGCCGCAAACCTATGCGGCTTTGACCGCCGGCCAGATCGACGCGGCGGCGCTGTCCTTGCCGGTCAATTACGCCGCGGCAGAGCAGGGCTTCAACGAGATCGGCCGATTCGTCGATGTTATCCCAAACTATCAGCTCGCCGCGCTTTCAACCAAGCGCTCTTGGGCGGAGAAAAACCGTCCCGTGGTTGTGCGCGTCATGAAAGCCATGGCCCAAACCATGCGCTGGTTGCACCAGAATAAAGAAGCCGCGGCGGATTTTCTCGCCAAAGAGATGAAGCTCAAGCCGGAGCATGCGCGGCGCGGTTGGGAGTTCTATACTTCCAAGCGCATATGGCATCCTGACGGCGATATCAATTTGGACGGGCTGCAAATCGTCACGCAGATTTATTGGGAACAGACCCAGTCCAAGGGCGCGGCTCCTAAAGCGGCCAAGTACGTGGATCAAAGTTACCTCCGCGATGCGCTCAAGGAATTGGGCGGCCGGTGAATTGGTGGATTCAGGCGCAAAGAACGCAAAATACGAAAAGACTCCGCAACCAAATTCACCACAGAGAGCCTAGCGCGGCAAAGCCGCAACCAAAGTAGACTGATTGTCACCACGAAGCGCACGAAGGACACGAAGGGTTTGAATAATTTTAAGTCCGAAACTTCGTGCTCTTCGTGACCTTCGTGGTAAGATTGAATTGTCCGTAGAATCGACATCGTAGCTTTGGCGCCCTGGAAATTCGCGGGGCCCGCGCAAATTTCCAACTATAGTAATGCAAGGACGCACAAAGTTTGGAGCCTTGTTATCCAAGCTCAAACAAGTCATCGCGCCGCGGTGAGAATATAGACAACAGGCAACAGGCAGTAGGCAATAGTTGTAGGGGTACGGCGCGCCGTGCCCCTACGCGTAATGAAACGCGCTCCCATTGCCCACAAATCCCTTGAATATTTTTCCGAGTGACCTTATAAATCAGCGATCCTGTTTCGTTTGGACCTACGCGGAGTGATTAACCCACCTAAATCCCTTAAAACCGAACGTTTGCGACTGAGAAAAGCAAAACTAAGCGATGCCGACGCGATCTTTGGCCAGTATGCGCAAGACGCGGAAGTCGCCAAGTACGTCAGCTGGCGCGCGCATACCGACATCGAGGAGACGCGCGAGTACGTGCGCATGTGCCTGCTCGCCTGGGACGTCGGCAAAGCGTTTCACTGGGTCATCGAACGCAACGAGGACAAGCAAGCGATCGGCATGATGATCGCCAGGGTCAGTGGCGAAAAATGGGAGCTCGGTTATGTTCTGGCGCGTGTCTACTGGGGCCGGGGTTATATGACCGAGGCTCTCAAGGGACTGATCGCTTGGGCATTGAAACAAAAAGATATCTATCGTATCTGGGCGGTCTGCGACGTCGACAACATCGCCTCGGCTCGCGTCATGGAAAAGGCCGGCATGCTGCGCGAAGGCACCCTGCGGCGCTGGTCCGTCCATCCCAATATCAGCCCGGAGCCGCGTGACTCGTATTGCTACGCGATCGTGAAATAGCAGGCTGCTGAACAAGAGTGCTTGCTCCGCAATCGGCGACCGTGATCAGCGTCGGCGGCCCGTAAAATCCGCACCAGCACGAACACGTCGTTCGATCACGACTTCCGCGGCGGTGGGCGCCGATCTTTCATCTGGAAACGGCGAAGCGAGTTTCAGCGGCTTTCAAAAATTCCATGCAAGTGTTATTTGCTCTCGGTTTCCGGCCGTTTTTTCTTCTTAGCGGGATCTTCGCGATCTTCTTAATGGCGGCCTGGCTTCCCGCCTTTGTCGGCGGCCTGGCGCTGAGCACGTACTATGGCCAGATCGGATGGCACAGCCACGAAATGATCTTCGGCTATACCGTCGCGGTCGTCGCCGGTTTCCTTTTTACAGCGGTGCGCAATTGGACGGACAGACCGACCCCGGCCGGCAATCTATTGGCGGGTATGGCCACGCTATGGCTTTTCGGCAGAATCCTGCCGTTGTTCCCGGCGAATTTTTCGGATTGGTTCATCGCTTTCATTGACCTTGCGTTCTTGCCGGCACTAATTTTCGGTATCGGCGTGCCGCTGGTGCGCAGCGGTGAAATTCGGAACCTGCTCTTCCTGCCTCTATTGGCTGCCTTATGGACGGCAGATTTTTTTGTTCATGCCGAGATCCTTGGCATGGGGCCGAATCTCGCGCGTAAGGGAATCTTTCTTGGAACGAATCTAATTGTTTTGTTGATCGTCATCATGGGCGGGAGGGTGATACCCTTCTTCACCGAACGGGCGCTGCCCGGCGTCGTGATAAAGCGCTGGTCGATCATCGAGTGGCTGTCGCCGTTAAGCGTGTTGATGTTTTTACTGGCAGAATTGTTTCTCGCAGACTCACTCTGGTCTGCAAGCTTCGCTGCTCTTGCCGCTTGCGCCAACGGCATTCGAGCCTGCGGCTGGTACACGCAACGCTTTTGGCGCGTTCCTCTGCTTTGGGTACTGCATCTCGGTTATGGCTGGATTGTCGCGGGATTTCTCTTGAAAGCTGGGGCGGGGCTCGGACTTGTTCCGCCGCAGTTTACCGTCCATGCATTCACGGTCGGCGGTATCGGCGTGCTCACTATCGGCATGATGGCGCGCGTCTCTTTGGGCCATACAGCCAGGCCTCTTACAGTCGGACCATCCATGGTCGTTGCCTTTGTCCTGCTCAATCTTGCCTCCATCGGTCGCGGCTTGCTGCCGCTCGTCTTTCCGCTCTGGTTTGCTCAGCTTATTGTTGCCAGCGGAGTTCTGTGGATCGCGGCATTTGTGATATTCGTCGCCATCTACACGCCCATTCTTATGCAAGCGAGAATCGACGGCCGCCCGGGCTAAAGGCCGTGCAAATCGGAGCCGCTGTAATAACGGCTCAAAGACACAACGGCGTTGCCGACACCCCTCACCCCTGTCGAAAAGAATTAGCCATTCTTTCGCCAGCAAGGTACGGATTCGAGTTGACTCTTAAAAGCAATTCAGCTGCTCTGGCGATCGGCGGCAGGGCCGCGGCCACGAGAAAGGTTGCATGCGGTGTTGACCAGAGCCAAATGGCTTAATGCTTGCGGAAAGTTGCCGAGCAACCGCTTGTTTCCCGGATCATAGCCCTCTGATAACAGACCGACGTCGTTGCACAGGCTCAAGAGACGTTCAAAAAGCCGGCGTGCGTCTTCTTGGCGTCCCAGCAAGGAGAGATTGTCGGCTAACCAGAAACTACAGGCGAGAAAAGCCGCCTCACCCGGTGGAAGACCATCGACATGCCGTTTTGTCCGGTACCGGAGGACAAAGCCGTCGGCCATGAGATCGCGCTCGATCGCTTCAACCGTGCCTCTGACGCGCGCATCGCCGGCCGGCAGAAATCCCACGAGAGGTATCATCAGCAGACTGGCATCAAGGTCTGTTCCTCCGTAGTATTGCACGAAAGTATTTTGCTCGTGATCAAAGCCGTTCCTGCACACCTCTTCGTGAATGGTCGAACGCAGGCTGCGCCAACGTTCGACCGGACCCTCGCAACCAAAGCGCTCGACCGCCTTGACCATACGATCCACGGCGACCCAGGCCATCACTTTGGAATGGGTAAAGTGGCGCTGCGGGCCGCGCATCTCCCAGATGCCGTTATCCGGCTTGCTCCAGGCCGATTCGAGAAATTCAGTCAGCGCGCGCTCCACGCGCCAGGCATTCTCATCCGGCGCAAGCCCTCCGCGGCGCGCCAGATGCATGGCGTCCATCAACTCGCCATAGACATCGAGCTGGAACTGCTCGCACGCCGCATTGCCGATCCGTACGGGAGCCGACTCCGCATAACCCGGCAGCCAACGGAGTTCCAACTCGGTGAGCCGCCGCTCCCCGGCCAAGCCATACATAATGTTTAGCTCCGACGGATTACCGGCCACCGCTCGCAACAGCCACTCGCGCCAGGCGCAGGCTTCATCGATGTAGCCGCCGAGCATCAAGGCATATAACGTAAACGTCGCATCGCGCAGCCAACAATACCGGTAGTCCCAGTTTCTCACTCCGCCAAGCTGTTCGGGGAGCGAAGTCGTCGCCGCGGCCACGATGCCTCCGGTCGGCGCATAGGTAAGCGCTTTGAGAGTGATCAGTGAACGCACGACCATCTCGCGCCAAGGTCCCTCGTAGGTGCAGCGGGCCGACCAGTCTCGCCACCATTGCTGCGTGTGCGCGAGGGTTTCCTCGGCGTCGATCATCGCCGGCGCCGGGTCATGAGATGGATGCCACATCAGGACGAAGGGCACCCGCTGTCCTTCAGAAACGGTGAACTCTGCTTCGGTGCGAAAATTTTCGCTGTGGAGATCGACGGCCGCGTGCAGGATGAGCGTGTCGGGACCGGCGACCGCTCGAATCCCGCTCTCTGTGCGGCGGACCCAGGGAATGATCGAGCCGTAGTCGAAACGGATGATAAGCTGCATCCGCATGCGCACCTGTCCGCGTTTACCGACGACAACACGAACCAGGTCGGGTTCACTACTGCGCGGCGGCATGCAGTCGATCAGTGTCACGACTCCATCGGCGGTTTCGTAGTCGGTTTCGAGCACGAGCGTGCCCTCGCGATAGCGCCGCCGGATCTCGCGAATCTCGCCTGCCGGAGCCAGTAGCCAGCGGCCATGATCCTCGGTTCCCAGAAGCGCCGCAAAGCAGGCGCCCGAATCGAAGCGAGGAAAGCACAGCCAGTCGATCGAGCCGTCGCGCGCCACTAGCGCCGCCGTGTGGCAGTCGCCGATGATCGCATAATCTTCTATGAGGGATGGCATAGGACGATTTTAGATTTTCGATTGCCGATTTTCGATTTTATCTTTCGATGCCTTGTGCCTAACTCTGATTGCGCGCTGCTCAAAAGACTCTCAGAGACAGCCGAGCGTAATGGGGTGTTGAATACAGGAGTATTGGGTTTCAATCCATGTACTCCAGTACTCCAAACGTCTACGCTGTATAAGGCGATTGAACGGACCAAGCATATGAGTCTTTTTCAGCAGCCGCTAGTGTCGCCTGCCCAGCGCCTCATCTGTGGCAGAATCACTTCTTGGAGTAAGATCTTGATGCATGCCGCTATTGGAATCGCGAACAGCAATCCCAGTATCCCTCCCAATGCGCCGCCAATGATGACGACCACAAGGACCGTAGCGGCGTTCGGATTGGTCTGGCCGCTCTGGATCCACGGAGTTAACAACCAACCCTCCAGCAACTGAACTCCAACATACACCACGCTTGGCCACAGCGCGATGGATAGAAAGTCCGCAGTTTGGCCGGCGCCGGATGTCAGCGTCTCGGCGTATTTGAGGAAGATAACGATCGGCCAGCCAACGACAGACAAGTAAGGCACGATATTCAGGAGTCCCTGCTCGGAAAAATCCTTCACGTTGGCAAGAGAGATCATGCCCGATACCTTTCCGTTTGTCGTGACCGGAAAGCCTCGATAACCGTAGCGTAGAAAATAATCGGCAATGAGCCGTTTAATGGACAGGTCGGGTGCAGCGGTCACGACATCCCGAATCATGACATCCGAACCCGGGTGCCTTCCAAGGATTTCTTCAGCACCAGCTCCTGATAACCGGCTTCGGCCATCCCGCGCAGAAACATGCCGATGAAAATAAGCCATAGGCCGCCGATCAAAGCGCCGGAAAAGATCTGCAAGCCGCCGAGAATCATGAGCACGACGGCAAATCCCTTGCCGACGTCGGAGGCCACGCGGGTGGCCTCGAGCATGGACCCGGTTTTCCACCACCGATGCGCGCGGCTTGCCTGGCGAAAGCCAGCGCGGTCGCCCGACCTACACCAGCCGACGCGCCGGTGATCACGACCACTTCCGGTGTGTTTGTCATAATTTTTTCCCTATTCGATGAATCGCTACGAGTTGTTTTTAAGCCGCTTTGTCTTTGCTCTTCAAAGACTCGGCTTCGATAAAGACGTGTTTGATCTCAGGCCGATCCGCGCGAATCCGCTTTTCCATACGATCGATAGTACTCTCCTGATCCGCGGCCGACAGGCCTTCCCGAAATTGCACTTTCATGGTGAGCAAAATGGTGTCGGGACCGAAGTACATCGTCAGCGGTCGCTCCACGGCTTCGACCGCGACGTCTGACTCCGCCACAGCTACGATGCTCTGGAGCGTCTCAGGATCGGCGCCTTCGCCTACCAACAGACCTTTGCTTTCATAGCCTATAAAGAAAGCTACGGTTGTCAAAATGAGTCCGATGACGATGGAGGCGGCGCCGTCAAAATACGGGTTGTTAAAATGATGCGCGAGAAAAATTCCTACGGCCGCCGCTATGAGACCCAGCATGGCGGCTGCGTCCTCAAATAAAACCGTAAATGTAGTCGGATCCTTGCTTGTACGGATCGCCCGCCATGTGCTCTCTTCGCCCTTCAAAGCCTGGAACTGTTTGAAAGCGATCGTAAACACGATACCTTCGAAAACGATCGCAATTCCCAAGACAACGTAGTTCCAAAACGGATCTTCCAAAGGACTGGGATGGAGCAGATGCAAAATTCCCTCATAGATGCTGACGCCTCCGCCGACGCCGAAGATCAGCATCGCGACGATCAAGGTCCAGAAGTACAGCTCCTTGCCGTATCCGAAGGGATGGGCCGCATCGGCGGGCTTTTTGCTCTTGCTTATTCCTACCAGCAATAAGCCGCCGTTGCCCGTGTCCACCAGCGAATGAATTCCTTCGGTCAGCATTGCCGAGCTGCCGGTAAACGCCGCCGCCGTGAATTTTGTAATTGCAATGGCAGCATTCCCCACAATTGCCGCATAGATCGCTTTTTTGGATTCCGCCATACTCTCTCTTTGCTCCTCGCTTGCTATGTTCGGCTAAGGGCGCGCCAATCGCAACCAGCATACCGTCAGACCTCTGTCTTTGATCTCCGACCTCCGATTTTATCTGAGCTCTACTCCTTGCTCCGCGCCCCTTGCCCGTGGAAAGAAGGCTCCACTGCGTCATTTCAGATACAAAGGCGGCGGCAAGCAGGGTCACAGCGAATACCAGGAGAGCTATCATGGTTGCGGGATGCGTTTCATCGGCGTATCGTTAAGTAGGAACGAGATGCGCGCTTTGCGAGGAAAGCCTACCGGTTAGGTACGCAAGCAGCATGCCCATTACCGCTGATCCTTGCCTCTGTCTCTTAAAAGTATTTACACTTGCCGGCTGGACCTTCGTCCCAAAGCTGAAGCACAACCGGGCTGATGGTTTCGTTTGCGGTACAGAGATTCGCAAGCGACGTGCAGAGGTTCTGGCATTTCAGTTGCACTTCTATGGTCTTGAAGCCGTGGCGGACCCCAGCGGCCCGCCTGTTCAGGCTGGAGGTTATTCGATGTGAAACGTTTGGTCTGGTCAAATCTGGTGCTGGGGCTGTGGCTGATGATTTCGCCCTTCGTCCTCGTATTCGCGAATCAGCGCATCTTCGGCGTGCTCTGGGAAGACTTGCTACTGGGTTTTGGCATCGCAACTTTCTCGCTGTGCCGCATTCTGTCTCGCAGGAAAGGAGAAATCGTTTTTGCCGACTGGCTGGTTATGGCGCTTGGGTTTATGACGCTGATCAATCCGTTCCTGTACAGTTACAAGAATGCGCCGGTTGCTAAATGGAATAATCTGGTCATCGGCGGCATTGTCTTTAGTCTGGCTGTCTACCAGGACTGGAAGGACGAAAGGACAACGTCGAATCCGCCGCGATCGTAAGGCGCAGTGACACACTTCGTATCGTCCGGCGGTTCTCGCCTCACACACTAAATTAGGCGGTGAGTTTTGTATCGTGACAATGTGCCTGGTCGACACATAACCTTCTTAAGTCGACTCTTTAATCCTTGGCACATATCTTGCGGTTAAACCGAGTATATTGGGATGGTGTTTCCTTTAGAATTGCTATGAGAACTTGGCGCTTCATTACACTTATCCTTGCGGCGATCACCCTTACGATGACTTCGGCTCATGTACTGGAGCTGCCGCAGAAGATGACGTACGACGCGCAGATGTATGCGGCGGTCAATACCACGCTGTACCGATATTTTGGGGTGGTCGGCGGCATCTATACCATCGGATCGATCGTATCGGCATTCATTCTCGCGTTCTTAATACGGAAGCGCCGGGCGGCTTTCCGCTGGACTCTGGCCGGGGCTCTCTGCCTGCTGCTCGCGTTTGGGACCTGGCTCGCGCTCGTCGCCCCTGTCAATGCCGAGATAGCCCATGCGCTCGTGACGGCGCCCGACTCCGTGCCGGACCTATGGATGGAGCTGCGAAACCGCTGGGAATACGGTCACGCGATTGGCTTCGTCATCACGCTCATCGGCGTGAGCTTGCTCATTGTTTCCGTGCTCGTAGAGACCCCGGCAGAGCGGTTGCGAAAAACATGAAGGCAAGATCATGTTGAAAAACTCTGATTGCGGGCTGCTCAAAAAAGAACTCAAGGCGAGGCGCGCAGGGGTAGCAAAGAGCATAGAGCTAAAAGCCCCAGGAGCGAGGACGCCTTGCGTTTAGTCCTTTGCCAATGAGTACGTTGTAGCGAGGCGATCGAGCGCACCCTTCGACCATGCTCAGGGCGATCGGGATATGAGTCTTTGGCAGCCTGCTAAGGAACGCTTTCACGGCTCTTCATAGCCGAGAGGCCGCACCTCGAGCTCGAATTGTTGCGGTTCTCGAGTGAAGAATCAACTATCCGTCGCGCTTCCCGTCTTTGAGACAAACAAGAGCCGGATGAAGCAACACAACGGAATATTGCAATACCCCGTGTAGGACAGGGGTGAACCGCAGCGCGTAGCCCGCGCGCGCAAAGAAAAGCGTTTATTCGTTTTTATCCGTACCTTGCTTTGGCTAAGCGCGCTCATCTTCGTGGGGTAAATGACAAGCCCTACTTCATCCAGATGAAGAGTTGTCCTTGAGGAAATGGCACGTGCAACAGGTGATCGAAAAGGCCGTAAAAAGCAAGCCAACCAAGACAAGCCAAAACGATGCTGATCGGCCAGCGCTCGCGGGCGCCCTTGAGGTAAAGAAGTATCGTGAGCGGAACCGCTATGGAAAAGCCCAGCAGCCATATGGCTGCGAAAAACCCGAGAATCCAAGCTGTCATCGTGAGTGCTCGTTGTTGCGCCAGAGCGGACTTTTCGTCGCGCTTTGCTTCCCTGCCTGCGCGCCGGGATTTCACTAAAGCCATGGCGTCGGACATGAACTGCAGCAGCGCCAGCGCCAGCCCCGCAAACCCGATCGCCCACGGGAACAGGCGCGCGCGAAACCACCATTCGCGCGCTTCCCACAACGTCCAGGCGAAGAACGCGACGATGATCAAGGTGAAAACCAGCGCCCATAACGAGATTGGCGTTTGTTCCTTTTCTTCGCGCGTGGGTTCTTGCGGTATTGGCCAGGGTTTGTTTCTGCTTCCGCGCCACGCCTTGACCATCGGATATAGCGTGCCGGCAAGAATTACCGCAAAGAGGAACAGGACACCGGGAAACCAGAGCCAAGCCGAGCCGTAGTTGTCGGTGGCCAGAAATAGATTGTTTTCCGCGAGCGGTCCTAACACCAACCCCAAGAGCAATGGAGGGCGAGACCAGTCGAGTTTGACCATCGCCCAACCGAGCGCGCCGAAGAACAAAACCACAAAAAGATCCTGGAAGGCGTTGTTTTCAGCGAAGCCGCCGAGATAAATCAACAGGAGGATGAAGGGAATCACCAGGCTTCCTCTCACCTGGGTAATCTTGGCGAGCTGATTGAGAAACAAGAAACAGATAGTCACGGTGATTATGTTCGAGAGGACAAGGATCCACACGAATGAAAAGGTCAGGGAAAGACTGCCACCCTGGCTCTCCGGCTGCAGCATTGGAGGGCCGGGAACGAGTCCCTGGATGATAAAGGCGCCAAGCAGGATCGCCGTGGACACGCTGCCGGGCACGCCGAAGGCGAGCGTAGGAACCAGGGCCCCGCCGAGAGTAGAATTGTTTGCCGCCCCGGGACCCAAAACACCCTCGACGGCGCCTTTGCCAAAACGTTCTTTATTCGGAGA
>JBOHVN010000023.1:0-3837 GCA_050735675.1 Binatia bacterium
TTGTAGTCCTGTCGCTGGACCAATTCGCCCTTGCCGTCCATCCACGGCGTCGTACCTGCCTCGCCGGGCCATGTGATGCTGTAGCCCTTGCCGCCTAGACACAGCAGCACCGGGCCGGCTTCATGGGCATGACATCGGGAATAGCGGCCGGGCGCGTACTGCGCGATGAACCCCTGATAACTATTTCCCGACAGATTCCAAAAGAACGTTCGGTGACCCACGCCGCGCTGGCCATCGAGCGGTAGCTCCACGCGGTCCGCGTCCGGGATAATATTACCGTAGTTGCGCGCGCGGCCGTGGCGGGGATCTTTTCCGAGTTCAGTCTGCGCTTTGAAATAATTTGCACTTTCGTCGTACCGATCCTTGAACTGGTATGGGTTGTTGAACAGCGCGTCCTGACTCCGGTATAGGTGAAAGATCGGCGGCGCGTTGGTCACGCCCAGTAGCAAGGCAGGGCTGGAGGTTGCGTTGACGATGCGGTGCCAGGTATTCAGTGGTGGCGAAAAGAGGCTGCCCGGCTGCCACTCGAAGGTCTGCTTCTTGTTGGCATCGTTGCCGCTCCAGATCTCCGTCGTGCCGCGCCCCTCAAGCACGTAGAAAATCTCCTCGTACATGTGCTTTTCCGGAGTAATGGCGCCCGCACCGGGCACCTCGATAACGTACATCCCCTGGAGCCCGCCGCAGCCGTTGAGCTCGATGAACGCGCCTTGAGCGCCCATGCGCTTCCAAGGTCCCAAAGTCAGGTCGCGGATGTCATAGAACCCCACCGTGCCGCGATGGATGGGGAGATTTTGCTCCTCCATGTAAACTTCATAGGGGGTGGCCGGCCGTATCCAGCGCTTGGTGCCAACGAAGTCTTGCTCCATACTTGGTTCTCTCCTCCTTTGATTGTCCGCTTTGTAGCATTGAAAGCAGGGGCAGTGAAGCTGTTTATATCCTGCGCGCACCCATGGTTCCAGCGCTTGAGGGATACGACCGCTTGGCCCGGGGGCTGACAGCAATCGCCTTACTCCACCTCGGCGACAAGACTACGGAACGCGACCAGCAAGCTACTCAACGCCACAGGCGCTTTGCGTCGATTGGGTCAAAATGATATTCAACGGACGAAGATTGCCGGATAAGAAGAGCGCGGCATTAAAGGAATTGGAAATTTCCATTTCGACAAAGTCCAAGCCATTGGGTCATAGGATTAGTTCCCCATTGTATGTCTATAATCAAAAACAATTTCTTAAAGGAGGAGCAGAAGGATGCCTTTCTATAAGATTGCCGAAATGCAACAGAACCGCGCCACCGCCAATCCGCAGCAGTTCGTGCAGACTGCTGTCGGCGAATTCATGAAGGCGGGAATTGTCACCAAACCGGAAGACGAAGGCCCGCCGCTCCACATGCATCCCAACGAGGAGCAGTTCACTCTCGTCCTAGACGGCAAGCTCCACTTCGTTCTCGGCGACGAGGAGCGGATCTGCGAGCGCGGCGACCTGATCCACATTCCGCGCTTTATCAACCATCGAAGTCGCGCCATCGGCGGTCCCGCGGTTTTCTTCACGGTGAAGAGCCCAGCCGGAGACGGCGACTTAGACCAGGACTATAACCGCGCGGAGGGCGCCGAAGCGGCCGAGAAACTCTTCGCAGAAGCCAAGGGAAGAAATTCCTGAGTCTCTCTTGCCCGCGAAGGAAACCGGGTCGTTCCGAGACCAGCCGCCCGACGGGATGTACTTGAGCGCCTTGCCGGGTTTGGAGTTAGAGTTTTCGTCGCCCAACCCAGGATCGCTTCACGCTGGAACCTTTGGGTTCAGTCCAGCTCGCGTGGGAATGACCGGGAGAACAAGAAACGAAGCCCGGTGAGGCGCAACATGGAGCGTCGTTTTGCCGCCGAAAATCTCGGGCGGCCGGTCGCGTTGATCGTCATGGAGAAACGGCCCGCAGCCTTTTAGCTCATTTTTGAAGTTCGCTAGCCGCCCGCCGCTTGGCCCCGGCCACTCGTAATCGATGCCGCGCACGGTGAGACCGATCCGGTAGCCGGCGGGAATCACGATCGAGGTCGACCAGATCTCGACGTCAAGCTCGACGACCTCGCCGGGTCGCGGCGGCTGTTTCTCATCGTGGGCGTGATACGGCCGGTAGGGAGCGCTCAGGTGAGGATCGAGCTTGCGGTGCGAGGCGCGAAGCCAGCCTTGACTGACCGGGGTATGAGGGTCGATCGCCCCCTGGAACACAATCTCCTCTCCATCCGGAGAGAAGACGCGAAACACGACGAAGATGTCTGCGTCGATCGTTGTAGAGGAGAGGAAAAGCTTGGCTGCCAAAGGGCCGGTAATTTCCGTCTCTTGCTCCACTGGCAGCGAAAAAAACGTGATACCGTCTCCGGTTGCGTCGAACTCGACCCGGCCTTCGGCCACAACCGGAGTCCAACTCAGGCTCCGCTCGGCGGGATTGAGATAGAGCTTTGTCCATCTCGTTCGAGCGATGGGCCACTCCTGTTCCATGCGCTCGACGAAACCGTCGAGGCGCCGAATCTGGAGCCGGACATGCGGTTCGTCGGCCCAGCCGTTGTCGACGCCCTTTAGAAAATAGTCGAAAAAACGCCTCTGCAAGAGGCGGCCGTAATCGGTGTAGAAGTGCGTCCAGTGCTCTAACCCGTGCAATTCGAGCCATTTCTGTTTCGCCGCCGCGCGCAAGAAGCCCTCGACGTTGCCGCGTAAGTGCAGTCCTTGGCCGCCCCAGTTGCCGGCGGAAAGAAGCGGCACCTCGATCTTCGACCAAACGGGCGAGCGGACTCTATGATAGTCATCGTCGAGCTGGTGAGCTAGAATCTCCTCGCCGAAGTCGCAGCGATTTCTCGCCAGCTCTTCTGCCGAAAGTGTTTCCGATCCGCAGACCGGCTCACCCGTGACCCGGCTGCGCGGGCCACGCTCGCCGAGTCCGTTTTGCACCGTCATCACCTGCATGTCGTACCAGTTTGCCCAGAAGCTGCAGAGAATTCCGCCGTGATGCGTCATATCGCGGTACCAGTCGGCGGCGCCTTCCCAGATGCAGATCGCCGCAAGATGCGGCGGCTGGAGCGACGCCACATGCCACTGGTTGATGGCGTAGTAAGAGATGCCGTTGAGGCCGATCTTGCCGTTGCTCCATGGCTGGACTCCCGCCCACTCGATGCAGTCGTAGAAATCTTTGCTCTCGCGCGGCGAGAACGGATCGATGTACCCGGGCGAGCAACCGCAGCCGCGCGAATCGGCGCGCACGCAGACGTAGCCATCCGCTACCCACTTTTCCGGATCGACGAGTTCCCAGTTTTGATATTTGTTGCTCGAGCCTGCCGCAACGTCCGGATGCCCCTCGGTCAGGAGCTGCCACTGGTTCGGGTAGCCATCCTGAAAGGCGAGACCTTTCGCATATGGGCCGTAGCTTAGGATAACCGGGTATTTCCCCTCGGGGATCGGCCGAAAGACGTCGGCGCGCAGGACAAGTCCGTCGTCCATCGAAATCGGCATATTCCAGTCAACGCGCATGCCGTCTCTCGTTTCAGACTGATTCATGTAGTTTTCCATTCACCACGAAGTGCCCAACGCGGCAGAGCCGCAACCAAAGCTCGGATTATTTCGCGCAAAGTATTCATGTACCAATCGGTACAACACGGCGCATGAAAATGACTGCGTTTCACCATAACAAACGGCGTTTAAGTGCATTTTCATAAGAGACGCAAAGGCGCAAAGGTAAAGAATATAATAATTTCGAGCTTGGCGTCTTGGCGACTTGGCGCGAGAAATATCCGAATCCCAGAGACTCGAATGTCGGAAGGTTTGCGCGGCTCGCGCAAATTTTGAACCATAGTAGTAC
>JBOHVN010000024.1:0-36095 GCA_050735675.1 Binatia bacterium
TAACTCATGTCGAGATATTTTTCCGGGGCGGGATAAGGTCGGCTTTTGAACAAGCGCGCGCCCATCAAGTCGATCAAGCGCTGGAAACCCTCGCGATTCACCGAGCCGTCCCGGCTGATGATGCCCTGCGAAAGATACTCGTCGACGGTTGAACGCGTATATTTCAGCGGAATGCCCGTACGCTTGGTCACCAACTCGGCCGCTTGTTCCCGGTTAGCGTGCGCCCACTGCATGGCGCGCACCATAGCTTTGAGATAGCGCACCGTCAGCTGATTGTGCGTTTCAGCCCAGCGGCTGTCGACGATCAAGCTATGAAACTGCAGATTGGGGATGTAGTCAGACAACTTCGCAATCTCCAGAAAGCCCAGCTCTCGGGAACGCGGCAGATCGCCGCCAAGGATCATCGTTGCCGACGTGCTGCAAGTCTTGAGACTGGCGAGCCGCTGGCCGGTGGGCCCGTTCTGAACGATGGTGTAATCACGATTGAGCTCCAGGCCTTCGGCTTTGAGCATCTCGCGCAAAAAGATTGTGCTTCCGGAAACCAGACTGACAACGCCGATGGTCGTGCCCTTGAGATCTTTGATGGATTTGTATTGGGGACAGGTAATCAGCGTATAGGCGGCAACCGGCACCGTGCCGCCGATGATGTTGAGTGACGCGCCCCTTTCGACGGCGTTGATTGCCGCCGACGGATCGACTATCGCAACGTTGATGTGGCCGGATATCAGCGCCTGGATTAGCGTATCGGTCGAGCCGATCAGCACCACGTCGCCCTGGATGCCCTCTTGAGCAAAAAAGCCCTTGTCCGTCGCCGCGTAGTTGGGCAGTTGTTCCACCGTGCGCGAAACATTGCCGATCACAATGCGGTCCGCTGCGCCGGCCTGCGGCAGCCACAAGAAAAACATTCCGACGGTAAGGCATTGCGCTACCCATCCGACCCAACCTTTAGTTTTCATAGTTCCTCCCAGCTAGCGGATTGCTGGCTGCTCAAAAAGATCCCAGAGGCGAGGCGCGCGAAAAATCGACAAGCGGAGGCGTACTGAGCCTGTACGTCGAAGCGAAGCGATTGAGGGCAACGAAGCATATGAGTGTTTTTCAGCAGCCTGCTACGGTTTCTGGTAGTGGTTCGCATAGTAGTGATCGGCGATGTCCGAGCCCGTCGCTTTCCAGACCCCATCGTGCGAGCAGATGTATTCGAGCGCCTTGTCGAGATACTTGATGCGAAAAGCCAAGCCGATGACGAACGGATGAAGCGGGATCGTCATCACGCGTGCCTGGGTCGCGCCTTCGGCGTATAACTGGTCGAATTGATCGCAAACCATTTGCAGCCAATCTTTCGGCGTATGGCCGCCCTGAAAGATCACGCGGATATCGTTGAGACCTTGCTGGTAAGGAATCGCGGTCATGCGCCCTGATTTTACCCGCATCGCGCACGGCTGATCGTCGAAGCCCCAATCGCAGACATAATCGAACCCTTCGGCCGCTAGATGGTCTAGCGTATTCGGGCTCTCATCACCGCCGCCCGGGCCGAGCCAACCGCGCGGCGCTTTGCCCGACGCCGCCGCGATGGTATCGCGAATATGCCGAATGACCGCGCGCTCTTCCTCGGCCGGATATTGAGTCATGCGGACATTATTGGTCACGCCGTGGCCGAGCCACTCCCACTTACGCTTGTTGCCTTCCTCGATGATCGCCGGATGATGCGCGCACACGTCGGCGTTTAACAACACGGTGGCGCGGATGTCATGTTTGTCGAGAACCTCCATCATGCGAAACACGCCGATGCGCGATCCGTAATCGCGCAGCGCGTAGCCGGTCACGTCCGGCAGCAGCGAATTCGGCGCTCCCGGAATGACTTTGTCGACGTGAAAGAATTCGATATTCGGCGCGACCATCAGCGCAATCCGCGCATTGGTCGGCCACTTGAAGGGCTTCCGTCGGATAATCGGCGAATAGTCGTAACGCTCGGTGTGCATTTTCTCAACTCCTGATCACGATCTGATTAGCGCGTACTCCGCGAGCCCGAGTAATCTGTCTCGTATTCGTCTTCTCGCACGAACACGATCACGAATTCACGATCTCCTCGTACGTCGGCGTCGGCATGCCCGCCTTCCAAGTCCGGTCGCGCAGTTCGATGCGATTGCCGGTCGGATCGAGAACAAAAAGCTGGCGGCCTGTGAAAAAGCCTCCTGGCCGGTAGTCCACCGGCTCGCGAATCTTGATGCCGAGCCGGTGAAACAGTTTGCAAGCTTGGGTGAACATTTCGGCACTGACATCGAAGGCGTGATGCAAACGCCCGTCCTGCTCCACGGTTCGTACCACGGGGTCTTTGCGTTGGCAGAGAATAATATTGTGGCTGCCGAGTTTGAAGCAAGACATCGGCGAATTGGCGAGCCGGCCGACATGCTCCAGGCCGAGGATTTCACCGTAGAACTTCTCCGCTTCTTCGAGATTATTCACCGGAATCGACCAGTGAACCACCGCATCGAGTTTCAGCATTCCCATAGCTCTGCTCCTTTCGAGCTTCACTTACCCCATTCGCCGGGGGCTGTCCACAGCTTCATACGACAGGGGCGACGGGGCACTCAAGAAAATCAGAGTTGCGGTGTCCCCAACTTATCTTTTTATCGCTTAATCTTTATTCTTTGCTCTAACCGTCGTTGACTTCGCGCCGTGCTTTCGCCTACATTCTCTGCGCCGGATCAATATATATTGGAGAACCAGATGGCGAATCGAAAAATCACAATCGGCTGCCGCGATTACGATCACACTCGCGCTCTGGCCGACGGTAGGATAAAAATCGACGGCGGCGATCTTGAGTTCGTCAATCTCTCACCGCCGTCGCAAATCTTTTTGCGCATGCTTCACGACGAAGAATTCGACGCTTCGGAGATGTCGCTGTCGAATTACATGATCGCGCTCGGTAAAGGCGACCGAAGATTCGTCGCAATCCCGGTTTTCCCGTCACGGGTTTTTCGTCATTCGTATATTTGGATCCATGCTCGATCGGAGATCGAGAGACCGCAGGATCTCAAGGGCAAAAGAGTCGGCATCGCCGATTACTCGATGACCGCGTTGCTTTTTGTGCGCGGATTGTTGCAGCACCAGTACGGTGTGGCGCCGCAAGACATCCACTGGTTTCGCCGCCGCTCGGAACATGTTGCGATCGAAATACCGCGAGAAGTGCGCATTGACAATATCGCCAAAGATGAAACTCTCGACAGCCTGATCGAAGAAGGAAAGCTCGACGCGCTCGCCGTTACGTCGCCGCCGCGCGCGTTTTTGCAGGGTTCGCCGCTGGTGCGCCGGCTCTTTCCTGATTGCCGCGGCGTTGAAGCGGCATATTACCGTGAGACCAAAATCTTTCCGATCATGCACATGGTCGTGCTCCGCCGTGTTGTTTACGAACAAGATCCGGTGATCGCCGTCCGCCTGGCGCAGGGCTTTAACGCAGCAAAGCAACATGCCTTTGAAGCGTATGAAGAAGGCTTATCGTCGCTGCCGTGGATCAATTTAGATTTGGAGTACGCCCGCGAGATTCTGGGCGCAGATATTTATCCCTACGGCGTGAAAAGGAATTTGCCGACCTTGGAAGCGGCGACGCGCTATTCCCACGAGCAAGGTTTGACTCAAAGAAGATTCGCCGTAGAAGAACTGTTCGCGCCGGAAACCCTCGATCTTTTTACCGATGATTAGACCCCGGTGACCATCTCACTTGGGCCCCTTCTTTCGGAGACGGTGTCGTAATTCACGTAATCCCATTAATGTCATGCTGAGCGGCGAGCGAAGCATCTCGCATTTCCAAGCTGTTGCTCAGCCGAGTTTCTTCGCCTGCGGCTCAGAATGTTGAGCCGCCAATCTGATCAAGATCGACTTGATTGATCTTCGGATTTGACCCATCCGACCATGTGCTGCACGATCTTGTCGGCAGCCGGGTGAGTAGAATTTTTAGTCGCCGAAAAAAAAAGACCCGTGGCGCAATGACACGGGTCTTTTTTGAAAACTCGAAATTTAGACGGATTGCGCGTTAAGTCGTCGGTTTACTCCCCGAGACGACGAAGCGCGCCCGGCGATTTTTCACCCAGCAGCCTTCGCTGTGCTCTTTGCACGTGGGAATCTCTTCACCGTAGCTGACCGTCGACATTCTATTAGCGGCGATTCCCAAAGTGGCGAGATAATCCTGGGCCGCTTGGGCGCGCTTCGCGCCAAGCGCCATGTTGTAGTCCGCCGCGCCACGCTCATCGCAGTGTCCTTCGATCTGCACGCGCGCCGACGGATTGCTCTTGAGCCAATCCGCGTTCGCCCTCAAAGTCGCCCGGGCGGATTCGGACAATGCTGCGCTGTCAAAGTTAAAGCCAATGTCTTGCAGTGGCCCGCCGCTGGCGCTCTCGCCGCGGCGCAACGCGTCTAAACTGGAAGTCGTACTCTCTTGAGGCTTGGCCGGCGCCGGTTTCGGCGTCGTGGCCGCCATCTGGCCTGACGATGCGCTGGGATTCTCAGCCGTCCATTTCGGCGGCGGCGGGTTGGCTGGATTACCGCAGGAAAATAAAAATGCCACAGCCAACAAACTCAAACCATAACTAATCCTCGGCTTTTGAGCCCCCATCTCTCTAGCCCACCTTTCCTGTCCGTATTGGACTGATTTAATTGGCCAATTGTGAAGCATTGCGGTGAGCCTGTCAACCATTTTTCGTGTCAAAACAATTTTATATTTGTTCTTGGAATCCGGTCAATTACCACGGTCTACCCTTAGAAACGCCCGATATTTAAGCGCTGGCGCTAAGCCGGATACCATAAAGCTTGCCCCCTGCGACTTTGAGCTTACGCCAATTTTGGCCGGCGTTCTTGCTTGCGTAAACCGAGCCGTCGGTGTAGCCGACGCAGAGCGTTTCGCTATCGTGCGGATGTACAGTGAAACCGCAAGTCATATGGTCATGGCCGGCGGGCAGTCCGGCGTCGAGCCGATTCCATGTCTTGCCGGCGTCGTCGCTGCGCAGGATCTGTGTCTTGGCGCCGCCGGTTTGCGCCGACAGATTGCGGCTGAATTTGACCGTGTTGTACGGTCCGGCGCGGACCGTGCGATAGCCGGGCCAGGAAGCCGGTCCATTTTCCGCCGCGCCGAGGAATATGCGATCCGGTTTTGCGGCATGGTTAGACATGGGAATCGCGTACGCGCGCCCCATGCCGTACTCGCACTTGGTCCAACTTTTTCCGCCATTGTGGGTCTGATAGGTGCCGATACCCGTGCTGGCGAAATACGTTTCCAATCGGGTTGGATGGCGCGTTACCCAGTGCACGTCGCGATACACACGGCCCTCTTCGTGCTGGCCCATTTCGTAAGGCACGATGCCGGCCGGATCGTTGATTTTTGGAAAAGCGGTCGAGCTCGCCGGTCCACTGATGTCTTCCCAAGTCGCGCCGCGGTCGCGACTGAGAGCCACACCGCCTTCTTCGATGCCGACGATGATTTCATCGGGCACGCGCGCATCGAGCACGATGCAGCGAGCGTGCGCCACATGAGGGCCCGGTGGAAACGTCCACTTGTTATAATCGGGCAGAGTGCGAAACGCCGAAAGCTCGCGGAATGACCGGCCGCCGTTTTCGCTGACATAAACCGCCGCCGGCAGCGTGCCGACGTAGATCTCGTTCGCCCGCGTCGGATGCACCGCCATCGTCCAAATATCGCGATGGTCAATACCGCCGGACGGAAGCCACTGCCAGCTTGCGCCGTCGTCTTCGCTGACGTGGATCTCGGTCAAAGTCGCGGCATACAACCGCTTCGGATTGAACGGATCGCGCGCCACTTCGCGCACCGTCTCGCCTTCCAGCGCGCTGTTGAGCTCCTCGACCTGCTCCGACTCTCCATCCCAACGACAGCGCGCCAGCCCGTCCGCCTTCAACAGAAACAAATTCACATGCCCATTGTTCCCGGCCATAAAATACCTCCCGTCGGCAGAATTAGGATTAACGTGCGCTTAAAATAGGGCAATCGCCGAATGAACGTCAAGCCCACTTCCTAGGCTCGCCAATTCTCTTTATCAATACGAACGCTGGAAATTCTGCCGGCTCTTGGACTAGAGTAGCGGCTATTCAAAATGCGCCCGGTTCAACGCCCCCATGCAAACACAAAAAAACCCAAGCTCATTGGGCCGCCGGGCGCGTGCGACACGCATCTCCACGTCTACGGCCCGAGCGCGGTCTATCCTTTGAGCGCTGAGCGAAACTACACACCCGACCCGCGCTCGACGCTCGACTATTATCTTGCAGTCCATCGTGCTCTCGGCTTGGAGCGCGCGGTCATCGTCACCGGCAGCGCCAACGGCACGAATAATCAGGTGACCTTGGACGCTCTGGCGCGCATGGATGGAAAGTTTAAGGGATTGGCGCTGCTCGATCCGGCTGTGACGGACGCCGAGTTGCGACGATTCAAGGATGGCGGCATCACCGGCTTTCGCGTTAAAGCCAACGGCAAGGGCGGCTTGTCATACGAGGACAGCAAAAAAATGGCGGCACGGATGTCGGGTTTCGGTTGGCACGTCGAGTTCATGTCGCAATCGACGACGGAGGTTATCGGAGCCGTGCCATTCTTAAATTCCCTCAAGATGCCGTACGTGTTCGATCATGTGGCGCATGCCGAGCCCCATCACGGTTGTGACGACGACTTCCACGAGCTGCTGCGGATTCTCAAAGACGAGGATCACGCCTGGATCAATCTTTATAGTTTTTATCAGCTGTCCAAAACGGGCTCGCCTCATTACGCCGATATGATCGACGTCGTCCGTGAAATCATCGAGACTCGGCCTGACCGCGTCATCTGGGGCAGCAACTGGCCGCACGCTGGAATTACAGTGCCGATGCCGAACGACGGTGACCTGCTCGATTTCCTTCTCTCCGCCGCGCCCGAGGAACACACGCGTAAGTTAATCCTTGCGACCAACCCGGCCAAGCTCTACGGCTGGCCAACAATCTAATGCCAACCGACG
Organism: Binatia bacterium; assembly: GCA_050735675.1. GTDB lineage: Bacteria > Desulfobacterota > Binatia > UBA9968 > UBA9968 > DP-20. Next base: position 6,984 of record JBOHVN010000024.1, read on the forward strand.
GTTTTCGCCTGCGCGGGCGCGAACATTGTTTCAACGTCCAGGTCGACCTCGACGGCTCACGGCAACGAATCGACGCGGACCGGCGCTTTTGCGCGGCGCAGAGAACCCTGTGGTCGATGCGCGAGCCCGAAGACCACCGCCGTGCGCAAAATTAACCGGCGGCTTTGATTGCAGCGTGCAGGCTACGGGAATCCGAACCATCTCGATTTTAAGAATCGGATTCTCACAGCCTTACTGCCCCCAAATTTTTCGTGCCGTCTCGAGCATCACGTCCAATTTGCGAAACTGCTCATCTTCACTGAGTAGATTACCGCGCAGGCTCGAGGCAAAGCCGCACTGCGGGCTGATCGCCAGTTGTTCGAGCGGTAAATAGCGCGATGCTTCGTCGATCCGCCGCCGCAACTCATCGACGCTTTCGATGCGGCCGACCTTGGTCGTGATCAAGCCGAGCACCGCGATCTTGCCCTTCGGCACAAATCGCAGCGGCTCGAAAGTCCCGGCGCGCTCGGTGTCGTACTCCAGCAGTAGCCGCTGATGATTAAGTCCGTTGAAGAGTTTTTCAGCGATAGCGTCATAATGTCCTTCTCTGTGCCACATGCTTTGCCGATTGCCGCGGCAGATGTGAATTCCGAAGGTCACACCCGGACAATTATCGATAACCTCGTTGTCGGCTCGAATCGAACGTTCCAGGGTCGCCTTCGGCTCCTCGCCGCGCGCCCGCATGGCGGCTAGCGAATCCGAATCGACATAAGCGGTATAACCGGGGCCATCGATGCCGATATAACGGCAGCCGGCTTGCGCCAGTTGCCCGACTATCTGCCGTTCGACCGCAACCACGTCGCGCAAAAATTCATCCGTGCTCGAGTACACCGCGCGCGAAGCTTCGCTGTCATAGCATTGTTGAATCCGGTCCGGCCCGATCAGCGTCACTTTCACCGGACGATCGGTGAGGCTTTGAGTAAATAGATAATCGTCCAGCAATGAGTTACGCAGCAGTTTGAGCGGCAGTGTCACGCGCTTGCGATTGAGCAGGATCGGATCCTGTCCTTTGTGTGTCGTCGAGTCACCGCTGTCGGCTCGCTTGAGTATTTCGTGATACGTCTTAACGCCTGCCTGCCATTCTTCAACGCCGGCGACCACGGCGAAACTTTCCATGAAACTGGTCCGGCGAAATTCGCCGTCGACGACAATCGGCAAATGATGCGCGGCCTGTTTGGCGACGACTTCGCGAATGGCTTCGTCTTGCGCTTGCTTCAGTTTCGCTTCGCTCGCCTTTCCCTCGCCATACTCGGCGAAGGCATCCTTGACCGATTGCGGCCGCAGCAAGCTGCCCACCAGATCGACGCGCATGGCTTGGAGATCGATTTTTGACGCAAGGCTCATCCGTTGATTCCTTTCACCCAACAAGTTCGGCACACGGTTCGCGACAGAGGCTCAGGTTATCACCCCTTCACGGTTACTTAATTTTTGGTTCGATCTCTTTCTTCACCTCGGCCACCCAGCGCAAGTCCAAGAACTTTTCTGCGGTGAGCGGGGCGTCGAGCTTCATCGGCAATCTAATTTCGTACTCAAGAATGTTTTTGATTCCTTCATTTGAGGGCAGGCCCGGAACGCCTTGGGGCAGGGCCCGAGCGTAGCCCTTGATCGCCTGAACCAGCATGGGCTTCGTGACGTTTCTGAGCCGGAGGCGTTTCATAGCCACGTCAGCGGCCTCGTCCGGCTGCGCGCGCAAGAACATCAAGCCGCGAATCACCGCTCTCACCCAGCGTTTGAGCTGCGCGGAATTTTCCGCGATTTTCCTGTCAGTGGTAACGTAGCCTTGAAACGGCAACGGAAAGATATCACCCAGGTAGACCAGATTGCGTAGCCCTTCTCGTTCCGCCGCGACGGCGCCGGCCGGATCGAGCACGACGGCCGAGACCGCGCCGCTCTTGATCCCAAGAATTTTGTCGTTCGGGCTCGTGCCCAGAGTTATTTTAGTGACATCCTTGGCCGATAGGCCGGCGCGTTCGACGAACAGTGTCGTGAAACGATCCTCGCTGTCGCCGATTAACGCCACGCCGATTTTTTTTCCTCTCAGATCCGTCACCTGTGAAATCGTCGGATGAACGATCAAATACCATGTCGGCCGCTCGGTTTGGTACATGATCGCTTTGAGCGGAGCGCCCTTGACCGCCGCTCTGAGGCCGCTTCCGCCGGCGCCGCTGTAGTCGACATCGCCGCTGATCAATGCCGCGATTCCCGCCGGTCCGCCGACGACAATAGTCTCATTTTCGAGCGCTTCGTCCTTGAAAAACCCTTTGGCATCGGCCGAGAAGATTGACAGATAATTCATGTTCAAGCCGGGTACCGCGGTGCGAATTTTTTCCGACCTCGCCTTGTTGACGTAGATGCATGCCAGCAACAAGGCCAAAAACAAACAGCGGTAAGACATCCTCGACATCATTTTTTTCTCCCTCGCCCAACAAGCTCGCTGTCGGGCAGGCACACCATAGGTTAGAAACGAGTTAAGCGTCAAGATGAAAATAAGCGCCGGAAGACGCTCCGCTTGCGGTGCGGGTTTGCAGCGACACTGAAGCCAGGCGGCTGACCTCTTCGGCGCAAACTTGACAGCAGCGTCGGGGTCGTGATCTATCGAAACCGGTAGTTGACAGTACATTGTGCAACAGGCTGGGCCCAAGCGATCACCGCCACATCGAGAAACAGGTCGGTAATTGAAAGCGCTCACCAGTCTGAAAACATCGGAGGGGCTCAAACTAGGCTCACCCTATGAAACTCGGACTCTTCGACCACATGCAAAAGCACGACCATCCGTCGCTCTCTTACGTCGAGCTTTACAAAAACCATTTAGAGGTACTGGAGTTCGCCGATCAATCCGGGATGGATTTCTACTTCGTCGCCGAACACCACTTCGACATGGGTTTTTCCGAATGTCCGAGCCCGGGCAGTTTTCTCGGCGCGGCTTCGCAGCGCACTAAGCGCATTCGCTTGGGCCCGCTGGTTTACGTGCTGCCGCTGTGGAATCCGATCCGCGTCGCCGAAGAAGTGGCGCTCCTCGACAATCTGACCGAAGGCCGTCTCGAATGCGGCTTCGGCGCCGGCATCGGTCCGTTCAGTTTTGCCGCCTACAACATTCCTTGGGACCAGAAACGCGAGATGACACTGGAAGCGCTGCGGATCATCAAAGGCATCTGGACGCATGAATCTTTCAGCTTCGAAGGCCGCTATTTCAAATGTAAAGATATCGACTCAAGCATTCCGCTGGTGCAAAAACCCCATCCGCCGCTGTGGATGCCGACGCGCAGCAAAGATTCGATCGAAGAGGCGGCGTCGAGCGGCATCAGCACGGTCCAATGGGTGCCATCTGGAATGAAGGCAGTTCGCGGCGCTTTCGATCAGTATCGGGAAGTCTACCAAAGGACAAAACCTGAGGGGCGCAAACCCCACATGGGGCTGATGCGCGAAATCTACGTCGCCGAAAGCGATCGGCGAGCGCGCGCCGAAGGCGAGTTTCACTGGCAGAATTTTTGGGAGCGCCGCGGCGGCGCGCGCACCTACGGCGCCCACGGCTCGACCGGGCTAGCGACGATTCTCGACGGCAGCCGCCGGCAAGAACTGATGAACATGGAGCGCTCGATTGCCGAAGGCTCTTTCATTTGCGGCGCGCCGGAAACCGTCATCAAACAAATCAAGACAATCGCCGGCGAAGCCGGCGCGGATACCTTTCTCGGCGAGTTTACGTTCGGCTTGTTGGAGCAGAAGCAGGCGCTCAACTCACTGCGGCTTTTCACCGATCAAGTGATGCCGGAGCTGAGAGAATTCGCGATCGACGCGCTGAATTTTCCCAAGGCTGAAGCGAGAGAATAGAACTTTAATCAGAGAGCCAGCCGTTGAATCTTCGCGCTCAAACGCTGGCCAACTCGGGTGTCGCGGTCAGCTGTACATCAGAGCGGTCCGTCGCTCGAACCATTAAAGCCAGACACGCCGCAATCAAGCCGAGGCAACCGCCGACCAGGAAAGCAATTTGATAATCGCCGAAGTGCAGACGCGGCACTCGCTGGCGGTGTCCAACACGCGGCCAAGCGAGCGCCTTCCAGCGACTCATAGGAATTCGATGATGACGCCTTCGTTGCCCCGTAACAAAACTTCTTCGCCGAGTTCCTCTCGCTTGCGATCGAGCTTGGTCGATAGCAATAACAACGCCCGAGCCTGCAAGTCATCGAGGTTAAACCGGCGCGCTTGCGCGCCGAAATTGAGCACGATCAAGAGCAGGCGTGTAGTTGCTGACCTCGTAGTCAAAGTCGGCCATCGGCGAGGGAAAGATCGGCGAGATCCAGACGGCATCGATGCCGAGCCATTGAAGATAGCCGACCCGGCTCTGAATGCCGCGCAGATCGCCGATGCCGTCGCCGTTGCTGTCTTTAAACGAGCGCGGATATATTTGATAGATAATGCCGCGCCCCCACCAGCGAAAATCCTGCGTTTCCGTGTCTTTCATGTAATGGCGAATTTCTGCTCGCGCGCCTGGCCCGGCTAATCGACGGCGAATATCGACTGGACAGTTTGCAGGGTCTCAGTCTGAATCTTTTTCAAGTGCTCTGCGGAACGGAGGCTTTCAGCGTAAATTTTACAAAGATCCTCGGTGCCCGACGGGCGCACGGCAAACCAGCCGTTGGGCGCGACGACCTTGAGGCCGCCGATATCCGCCTCGTTGCCGGGCGCCTTGGTTAGTTTGGCAATAATCGGCTCGCCGGCTAGCTCCTTCGCGGCGACGGCTTCTGGTTGCAATGCTTTGAGCGCGCTCTTCTGCGCCGCCGTCGCCGGCAAATCCATCCGAGCGTAATAAGACCGGCCCAATTCCTTGGTCAACTCATCGTACCAAACGCCGGGATCGCGGCCCGTCGTCGCGATGATCTCCGCCGCTAATAGCGAAAGAATGATGCCGTCCTTGTCCGTCGTCCAAACCGTTCCGTCACGGCATAGAAAGCTTGCCCCCGCGCTCTCCTCGCCGCCGAAACAAATCGCGCCGTCGAACAGACCCTGGGAAAACCACTTGAAGCCCACCGGCACCTCGAAAAGCTTTCTGCCGAGGCGCTCGACGACCCGGTCGATCAGCAGACTGCTGACCAAAGTTTTGCCGACCGCGGCATCCGTTTTCCACTGCGGCCGGTGCGTCAGCAAATAATGGATCGCGACTGCCAGGTAATGATTCGGATTCATCAGTCCGTGCGACGGCGTGACGATGCCGTGGCGATCGGCGTCGGCATCGTTGCCCACCGCAACTTGAAACTGATCCTTCAGAGTCACCAGCCGCGCCATGGCGTACGGGCTCGAACAATCCATCCTGATCTTGCCGTCGTGATCGAGCGTCATGAAGCTGAACGCCGGATCGATCTTGTCATTGACGATCGTGAGATCGATCCGGTAGCGCTCGGCGATTTTCTGCCAGTACGGCAGAGCCGCGCCGCCCAGCGGATCGACGCCGATCTTCACGCGCGCAGCGCGAATCGCCTCCATGTCGATCACCGCAGGCAAATCTTCGACATAGGGAGTAACTAAATCAGCCTCGCGCGTGATAGAGGCCTGCCGCGCCGCTTCGAAGGAGATCCGTTTCACCTCGCGATTGCCCCCGCGCAGCAGATCGTTGGCACGCTGCTGTATCCAATCCGTAATGTCGGTATCGGCTGGGCCGCCCTGAGGCGAATTATACTTAAAACCACCGTCCGACGGCGGATTATGCGACGGCGTGACCACGATGCCGTCAGCCAAATCTTCCTTTTTTCCCCGGTCGTAAGCCAGGATCGCGCGTGAAATCGACGGCGTCGGCGTAAATCCATCGTCGCGCTGAACAATCGTTTCGACGCCGTTGGCGGCCAGCACTCCGAGCGCCGTTCTCTGTGCCGGTCCCGACACGGCATGGGTGTCTTTGCCCATGTAGAGCGGCCCAGTTATTTTTTTTTGCGCGCGAAACTCGCAGATCGCTTGCGTGATCGCGAGAATATGCGCGTCGTTGAGCGTGCCGTCGAGCGGGCTGCCGCGGTGACCGCTGGTGCCGAAACTGACCAGCTGTTGCGCATTATTCGGGTCGGGCTTTAGCTCGTAATAAGCCTTTTCAAGCTCCTCGACATTGATGAGCATTTCGGCGGGCGCGGGCTTTCCCGCCAGAGGATGAATCGCCATGGCTAAATCCTTTCTTCGACTGCCGCGCGGAGTTCTACAGCGATCGTCGCGCGTAGTCTTTTTTATACAACGGTGGAATTCGAGATCCTAGCCTGCATGCCGATCAATGACGCACGCGCTCGCGAGAATAGACACGGGTAAATGTTGAGATTCAGCGCCAGGGCATAAGCAACTTCATTCCGCCCGCTGCTCGGCGTGAATTCGATTTTCGACTTTTTCGCGTCGGCCTGAAACTCCGGATCATGGAACATCGCCCAGAACGCTTTGCGCAGGGCCCCCTACTCGAACTAATGTGGCGCCCTCACGAGCGCACGATGCCGGCGTTCGCCGGCATGACGAACTTTCACTTCGCCTGAAGGCGAGGGATTTTACCCCTCCCCGAGCGAGACATTAAGACGCAATGTCGCGCGACGGACAGATCTCACTGAGCGGGCACTTGGGGCAGGCGGGCTTGCGCGCGTAGCAGACCCGCCGGCCGTGCAGGATCAAGCGGTGGGAAAAACCAGTCCATTCGGCGGGCGGGAGAATCTTCGCCAGATCCTTTTCGATCTTCAGCGGATCTACTTGCCGCGTAAGTCCCAAACGGCGCGACACGCGCCTGCAGTGCGTGTCGACGGCGATGCCGGGCGTGTCAAAGGCGTGGCCGAGCAGCACGTTGGCGGTTTTGCGGCCGACGCCGGCGAGCCGGGTGAGTTCGTTCATCGTCGCCGGCACCGCGCCGCCAAAATCATCGACCAGCTGTTGCGCGCAACGCTTGAGCGATTTCGCCTTGGCGCGAAACAAACCGAGCGTGCGGATGAGCGCTTCGGTGTCCGTGGCCGACGCGCGGCTGAGCATGTGCGGCGTCGGATAACGGCGAAAAAGCTCGGGGGTCACTTTGTTCACCGCCGCATCGGTACATTGGGCCGATAGAATCACCGCGATCAGAAGCTCAAAGGTATTCGCGTGCGTGAGCGGGCACTGGACCTCCGGATAAGCGCGCGCCAAACTTTTCGCGATGGCGCGGGCGCGGGCGCTCTTCTCGTCGTGAGTTTCGCGCTTGCGCCGGCCGGCCCGCGCCGCCTGAGCTGCGCGCCCGTGCCGTTCACTTGCTGCGTTTGGCACGAAAGGCGCTCTTTCCGGCGTAGACCGCGCGCTTGCCCAGCTCTTCCTCGATGCGCAGCAGCTGATTGTATTTCGCCGTGCGCTCGCCGCGGCACGGCGCGCCGGTCTTGATCTGTCCGGCGTTGGTTGCCACCGCCAGGTCGGCGATGGTCACGTCCTCGGTCTCGCCCGAGCGGTGCGATATGACCGTTGTATAACCCGACTCCTTGGCGAGCTTCACGGTTTCAAGAGTCTCGCTGAGCGAGCCGATTTGATTGACTTTAACGAGAATCGAATTGGCCACGCCTGAATCGATGCCCTGCTGCAGGCGAATCTTGTTGGTGACGAACAAGTCGTCGCCGACCAGCTGAATTTTCTTGCCCAACGCCTGGGTCATCATGCGCCAGCCTTCCCAATCGTCTTCGGCGCAGCCGTCCTCGATCGACAGGATCGGATACTGGCGCACCCAATCTTCGTAAAGACGCACCATTTCGTCGCGGCTGCGTTTGCGGCCGTCCGATTTTTTGAAAACATACTCGCCGTCGTCGTAGAATTCGCTCGACGCCACGTCGAGGGCGAGCGCGACCTGGGTTCCCGGCTTGTAGCCGGCGCCGCTGATCGCTTCCAACAGCAGCTCGATGGCCTCGGCGTTGCTCGCGACCCGCGGCGCAAAACCGCCTTCATCGCCGACGCTAGTTGACAGCGAGCGATCGTGCAAAATTTTTTTTAGGGTCTGAAAGATTTCCGCTGCCGCGCGCAAGGCGTCGGCGAAATTGCCCATGCCGTAAGGCACGACCATGAACTCTTGGACGTCGACGTTATTGTCGGCGTGGGCGCCGCCGTTTAACACGTTGAGCATGGGCACGGGCAGAGTCTTGGCGGCGGCGCCGCCCAAGTAACGGAACAGCGAAATCCCCTGGGCGCGCGCTTGAGCGTGGGCAACGGCGAGCGAGGCGCCAAGCACCGCATTGGCGCCCAATTTTCCCTTGTTCGGCGAGCCGTCGAGATCGAGCATGATCTGATCGATCGCCGCTTGCTCGCGCGCCTCCTTGCCGCGCAGGCGCGGCGCGATTCTTTCGTTCACGTGCGCTACCGCGCGCGCCACGCCTTTGCCGAGAAAGCGCTTGCCGCCATCGCGCAGCTCCGCCGCTTCGTGAACCCCGGTGGACGCGCCCGACGGCACCGTGGCGCGTCCCATCACGCCGTTTTTCAGCGTCACTTCCACTTCCACCGTGGGGTATCCCCGTGAATCCAGCACCTCGCGCGCGTGCACCCGTTGAATTTTCATCGTCGCCCCCAAAAAGAAAAATCCATCAAGACAAAAGCATAAAATATGCTATATTGCTACGTGTTTTAACCATGCCTGTACGCCTAACCCTGCCGCAGCGCTGGCCGATCTATTTACTTGGCGCGCTTATCGTCCTGCTGTCTCTGGTCACTATCGTCGGTGAACGCGGCGCGCTCCATCTGTGGCGCCTGCGCGGCGAGAAAAGCCGGCTCGACGAGCAGAATTACCGCCTGCAGAAGCAGAACGAAGCGCTGCGCCAGCGCATTCATCGCATCCGCAACGACGATGATTATCTGGAAAAGCTCGCGCGCGAAGAGTTGAACATGGTCCGGCCCGGCGAGGTGGTTTATCGCTTTCAGAGCGCTGGGCGCCGGGACGCTAACGCGCCGGCTTCTCAATCGCGCCCCGAAGCGGCACGAAAAGAACCGCGCTGAAATCTTCTATGACCTGCTTGCCGGCAGATTTTCTCACGCGGATCAATCTTTGCGTCCGCCTTTCTTCGCCCAGCGGCATCACCAGCCGTCCGCCCTCGCGCAGTTGACGCCAGAGCGGTTCCGGAATTTTCGGCGACGCCGCGGTTAAGAGAATGGCGTCGAAAGGCGCGCGTTCCTCCCAGCCGTAAAACCCGTCGCCGATCCTAAGCTCGATGTTTTTGTAGCCGAGCCCATCGAGCACTTTCTTGGCGCGCTCGCCGAGCGACGGCACAATCTCGATCGAATACACGGCCGCAACCAGCTCCGCCAAAACCGAAGTTTGATAGCCGGACCCGGTGCCGATCTCGAGGACCGTATCCGACGGCTTGAGCTGCAAGATCTCGGTCATGAAGGCGACGATGTAGGGTTGCGAGATGGTCTGTCCCGCGCCGATCGCCAGCGGCCGGTCGTCGTAAGCGGACTGGCGCAACTTTTCCGGCACGAACAAATGGCGCGGCACTGCTTCCATAGCCGCCAAAACTTTTGCGTCTTTAATGCCGCGGCCGCGCAGATCGCGCTCGATCATCACCCGGCGCGGCGCGGCAAATGAGTCGGGCCGATCGCGCCGCGGAGAATCGGCTAGCGCCGCATGCGCCGGCGCCGTAAAAAGCAATAACAGGAAGATGACCCCGCCAATCGGCGATCGTCCGCCGGGTTGCCCCAAGCATGTCCGTTCGTCCCGTGCCGAGCTCGGGGCGAACGGAACGCCGGAGTCACTCTTCCGCTCATGGCGAGCGAGCTGAAGCATGCCCTGGTTTTCTGACCGGTTAGGGTTTGTCTTTCAAAACGAAATGGTAGTACTCGTCCATGCCCATGAGGGCATCGAGCTCGGATTCGTCTTTCAGCCGCACCTCGATCAGCCAACCTTCGCTGTAAGGATCCTCGTTGATGATCGATGGATGATTCTCGAGATGGGGATTGACGGCCAAGACTCGCCCCGAAATCGGCGAAACGATCTCGTGAACCGTGGAGACGGATTCGATTTCGGCGAAGACCTCTCCCTCTTCGATGTGATCGCCCACGTCGGGCAACTCGACGGAAATCACCGTGCCGAGCGCCGCCTGAACGTAATTGGTCAGTCCGAGATGAACGTAGCGGTCTTCGACGCCGACCCACACATGTTGTTCGCTGATTTTAACTTCTTTCTCCGCCATAGCTTTTTGATCACTATAAAATCTGTCATCCGAGTGTCAAGAGCGTTTTGCCGTGCCGCAGCGGCATGGCAACTTGACAACTTCGGTTCATTCGCAGTAGCGATGATGGTCGTGGACGGTTGCTTGAAAAAACCCGCGCCGGCAAGGCTCGGCTAAAGAGGAGAAACATGGAGCATCAGGCTGCCAAAGCGGCCGCGTCGATTCTCGCCGGGCTTAAAAAAGCGGGCATCGACTTTGTCGCGACTTTGCCGGACGAAAAAATGCTCGAATTGATCCGCGCGGTGGAGCGCGACACGGAGTTGAAACACGTCCCGCTGTGCCGCGAGGAAGAAGGCATCGGCATCTGCGCCGGAGCCTATCTCGCCGGCAAGAAGACGGCAATCATCATGCAGAACGCCGGCTTCCTCAACAGCTGCAACGCGCTGACGACGACTTCGCTGCAGTTCCAGATACCGATTCTGATGCTGATCTACTACGCCGGCGATATCGGCGACCGCGGCTTCACCACGCTCGGCTCGGTCACCGAACCCGTGCTCCAAGCCATGGGGTTCCGCACTTACGTGCTACGCCGGCGGGACGAGATCGATGACACTTTGCGCGGCGCGCAGATATTAGCCGATGATTGCAAGCGGCCGGTCGCGGTGCTGCTCACCAAAAGCGTTCTGGGAGTGAAATAATGCAACGTTATGATTATCTTAAGACTATCGCCGGCGATACCGGCGATGCGCTGGCGGTTTGCACGGGTTGGGCCGCGCGCGAGTGGTGGGCGGTGCGCCCAAGCGACGGCAATCTAAAAACCCGCACGCTCGGTCTGGTCTCGTCGATCGCCGCCGGCCTCGCCATGGCGCTGCCGCGCCGCAAAGTCATCGCCATCGACGGCGACGGCGCGTTTCTGATGAACCTGTGCGGCCTGCCGACCATCGCCCAGCAAAATCCGGGCAATTTCCTCCACCTGCTCTTCGATAACGAAATCTTCGAAGCGTCGGGCGGCACCGCCACCGCCTCACGCGACTGCGACGCGGTGGCCCTGGCCAAAGGCGCCGGCTACAAGCACGCGCTGTGGGTTGATACCCCTGAGGAATTTCGCGACGCGTTCACGAGTGCTTGGAAAAAGAACCAATTGACGCTGCTGGCGGTCAAGGTCGAACCGGGCCAGCCGAAAGATTTGCCGCCGCTCAAGCTCGATGAGCTGGAAAACAAATACCGCTTTATCCGTTACCTGGAAGCAACCGGGAAACAGGCGATCCTAAATCCCGGTTTCGACTCGAAACTCTGAAGAACTTACAGCGACGACGAAGTGTCGCTGCCGAGCGGGTCCGAGCGGTTTTCCGCGCCTTTCGTCTAAGCGCGCACCGTTTTTTTCATGCGCGCCATATCCGCACGTGACGATCGCCGGTCGCGCCGCGGCAAGCCGAGCCAGCTCCACTGATCGGGATACTTACGAATCGCCGTTTCGAGATGGCGCGTATAGAGCGCCGTGGTCGCCACCACGCTCTCCTCGAGATCGGCGCGCTCCACCGGCGCGATCGGCGCGCCGACTGAGAGCTTCAACGATCCGTCCGGCTGTCTGACGGCAAACATCGGCAGCGTGACCGCGCCGGTGCGCAGCGCCAGAGTCGCAGGTCCGCGCGGCGCCGGCACCTTCAATCCCAGGAAATCGACCACCACGTCGCCCGATTTAAATTCGTCGGCAATGACCAAAACGATGCGATTTTCGCGCAGCGCCTTAAGAATGCCGCGCACCGCTTCGCGGCGCGGCTTGGCCGAGATCGTGTGGACACCGGCCCGCGCGCGACAACCGTCGAGCAGGCGGGCAAAACGCTCGTCGCCCGGCTGTTTCACCACCACGCTGAAAGGAAAACCGTCCGCCGCAAGGCGCGGCCCGATCATCGTAAAGCTGCCCAAATGGGCGCTCAAGGCGATCACTCCCTGGCCTTTGTCCAAGGCGCGCTTGATATGCTCCTCCCCTTCCAGTGCCACCGTCGAGAGAATGCGCGCGCGCGAAAAGTGCATGACCTCGGCGGTATCGAGCGCGACGCGCGCAAAGTTACGCCACGCGCGCCAGACCAAATTTTTTCGCTCTGCCGCACCGGGAATCTCTTGACCGAGAACCGAGGTGACGTTTTCTTCCATGCGCCGGCGAAACCGCCACAAAAGAGCGAATGAAACGCGCGCCATGAAGCGCATGACGGCGAGCGCAAGCCAATCGGGGATGCGCGGCAAAACTTTGACGAAGCCGCGCAGCATGTGCTCGCCGATGCGATATCTCAAGCCGTAGAAGAAGCGCCCGGCTGGGCGCTGTTTTTTTCTCACCATGCTCAATCTATGAATTCGTTTGCCGAGCTTTTCTAACGGAGCCTAGCCGTCAAAAAACAAAGCGGCGGCGACGGATCGAACCCGTCGTCGCCGCGTAGACGTTTGAGACCAAGCCGCGCTAGCGGCCGGCCGCGCGCCGCAAGCGCCGTCCGGATCTGCGCGTCAGCGCTACGCTGCGCCGCCGCTGTTTTCGCGGCCTGGGATTGAGCTGGTAAACCTTCGCTTGAGTGCGCTGGGTCAAGGCCGCCGTCTTCCACTCGGTCATGCCGCGTCTGAGATAATCGGGATTCAATCCCAAAGTCTCGCAGACGCTATCGAAAGCGAAAACTCCCGCGCCGTTGACTTCTTCCAGCCACTCCTCGGCCTCCTGAAACAGCGCCTTGCCTTTGCTGTCTCGCGCGAAAAGATATTTCTGATAACAAGCGATGGCGTCTTCAAGAATCGCCAGCATGAGTTTCTTTTCCGGCTCGAGATGCAGCTTACGCCGGAACGTATCGAGATACTGATCCGGCAGCAGCGTGTCCGGCTGGAAAAGCGAAGTTACGCGTTCTTCCATGCTAAGTCCTGTGTCGTAGGTCATCATAACACCTCCCGTTAGGGTGCGGCTTGACTCCAAGTTGACTCGTCAGATTCACCTTGTTCACGCCGCACTCGAAAGAGAAGAGGAACCGATAATCTCCCTGCAGGCCGGCTGCCGTAATGCCGCGATCGTCGTGCGGCTGAGCACCTCCGTGATGCTGCGCTGCACTTCGCTCCACACTCCGATCATCGTGCAGCGCGGGATCTGATCGCAGCCCAACTCGTGATCCAAACAGGCGTTAACGGAGATGGGGCCCTCGATGGCCTCGATGACATCGCAAAATGAAATCGCCTCGGCGGACCGCGCCAGCATGTAGCCCCCTGCCGAGCCTCTCTTCGACTTGATCAGCCCGCGATGGACCAAGTCCTGAATTATTTTCTCCAAAAACTTCTTTGGCATCCCTTGATGTTTGGCGATTTCCGCTATGGAGCTGCATTTTCCCGGCTCCTGGTCTGAAAGATAGATCACCGCTCGCAGCCCGTAATCAACCCGCCGTGGAATCTGCATGAGTCCCATGGAATTACCCCCTTACTCCGGTGCCGGCTGGCGCACCCGGCTCGGGCTGGGAGCGCTGCTGGTTGCCAAGCTTGCCGAGGGCGGAAAGGTCCTGTAAGCGTTGGACGATCGAAGGCACCGTTTGATTCACATAACGAATCTCTTCTTCGGTATTGAAACGACCCAGGCTGAAACGCACCGCGCCCTGCAGCCAGTCGGCCGGCACCTTCATCGCGCGCAGCACGTGGGATGGCTCCGACGATCCGGCCGTACAGGCCGATCCCGTCGACGCGCAAATTCCTCGCTGGTCGAGCAACACCAGAATCGATTCGCCTTCCAGATAACGAAAACTAATATTCGCCGTGTTCGGCAAACGGTTCTGGCCGCGGCCGTTGACACGGCTGCCGGGACAGGATTCGAGCAACAAGCATTCGAGCAGATCGCGCAACTTACCGATCCGCGCCGAATCTTCCGCCAACCGGTCGAGCGCGATTGCCGCCGCCTTGCCCATGCCGATGATGCTCGCGACATTCTCAGTCCCGGCGCGGCGGTTGCGCTCCTGGTGGCCGCCGATCATGAAGGGCGAGAACGTGATGGCGCGGCGCACGTAAAGCGCGCCGATCCCCTTGGGCGCGTAAAACTTGTGTCCCGATATCGTCAACAAGTCGACCGCTAACTCTTTCACTTTGAACGGCAGCTTGCCCGCAGCCTGAACCGCGTCGACGTGAAACGGGATGCCTTTGGATCTCACGATCGCGCCGATCTCTTCGATGGGGAAAATCACGCCGGTTTCGTTATTCGCCCACATGATCGATACCATGGCCGTGTCGTCAGTCAGCGCGGCGCGCAATGCATTCAAATCGAGCGCGCCGTTCTCATCGACGCCGAGCCAGGTGACCCGATAACCTTTTTTCTCCAAGTGCTGGCACAGACCCAGCACCGCCGAGTGTTCGACCTGGGTCGTTACGATGTGGCGCTTATCCGGTCGCGCCTCGAGCATGCCGCGGATCGCCGCGTTGTCGCCCTCGGTGCCGCTGCCGGTGAAAATCACTTCGATCGGATCGGCCGCGCCGATCAGCGCCGCGACCTGCGCGCGCGCCCCGGCAATCTTCTGACCGACCTGGCTGCCAAAGCGGTGAATGCTCGACGGGTTGCCGTAAAACTCGGTGAGAAACGGCATCATCGCTTCGGCGACCTCGGGCAGCACCCGCGTCGTCGCGTTATTATCGAAGTAGACGTCGCTCGCCATAACTCTCTCTAAAACCGGCTGATGCCGCAGAACTGACTCCTGGCAACTGGCCTCTATCCGACGCTGCCTTCCAAGCTGACGCTGAGCAGCTTTTGCGCCTCGACGGCGAACTCCATCGGCAACTCTTTGAAGACCTGCTTGCAAAAACCGTTGACGATCAGATTGACCGCGTCCTCGTTCGAAAGGCCGCGCTGTTTGCAGTAAAAAAGCTGGTCCTCGCCGATCTTCGATGTCGATGCTTCATGCTCGACCTGCGATGCGTTGTTCAAAACTTCCAGATAGGGAAACGTGTGCGCGCCGCACTTATCTCCCAGCAATAACGAATCGCACTGCGAATAGTTCCGAGCGCCGCTGGCGCCCTTCATGATCTTGACCAGGCCGCGATAAGTGTTTTGCCCGTGGCCCGCCGAGATGCCTTTGGAGACGATCGTGCTCTTGGTGTTCTTGCCGATATGGATCATCTTCGTGCCGGTATCGGCCTGCTGGTAATTGTTGGTGAGCGCCACTGAGTAAAACTCGCCGGTGGAATCGTCGCCTTGCAAGATGCAGCTCGGATATTTCCAAGTGATCGCGGAGCCGGTCTCCACCTGCGTCCAGGAAATCTTCGATCGTGCGCCGAGGCATTTGCCGCGTTTGGTGACGAAGTTGTAAATACCGCCCCTACCTTCGGCATCGCCGGGATACCAGTTTTGCACCGTGGAATATTTGATCCGGGCGTCCTTATGGGCGACCAGCTCGACCACCGCGGCGTGCAGCTGATTTTTGTCGCGCATCGGCGCCGTGCAGCCTTCGAGGTAACTCACCGTCGCACCTTCCTCGGCGACGATCAGCGTGCGCTCAAATTGGCCGGTTTCCGCCGCGTTGATGCGGAAATAGGTCGACAGTTCCATCGGGCAGCGCACGCCCTTGGGGATGTAGCAAAACGACCCGTCGCTAAACACCGCCGAATTGAGCGTCGCGAAATAATTATCGGTGTAGGGCACCACCGAGCCCAAATATTTTTGCACCAGCTCCGGATGATTCCGCACCGCCTCTGAAAACGAGCAGAAAATAATGCCGAGCTCGGCGAGCTTGCTTTTGAACGTGGTGGCCACCGAGACGCTGTCGAAAACCGCGTCGACGGCTACGCCGGCCAGAGCTTCCTGCTCTTTGAGCGGAATACCCAGCTTCTCGTACATCGCCAGCAACTCGGGATCGACCTCTTCGAGATTCTTTGGCCCGTCGGACTTGCTCTTCGGCGCCGAATAATAGCGAATCGCCTGGTAGTCGATCGGCGGATAATGCACCTTCGCCCACTTAGGCTCAGCCTCGGATTTTTCCAGCTTCGCCCAATAACGGTACGCTTTAAGCCGCCAATCGAGCATGAATTCGGGCTCGTTTTTCTTGGCTGAAATGAAGCGAATGATCTCTTCGTTCAGCCCGGGCGGAACCGTGTCCGCCTCGATGTCGGTGACAAACCCGTACTTGTACTCGCGCCGGGCCAGATCTTCGACTGTGTTTGTGGCTGGTTTCATAGTTTTACTTCCTATTCGCCTTAAACCGTAAAAGACGCGCCGCAGCCGCAAGATTTCTTGACGTTAGGATTTTGAAACACAAAGCCGGACTGCATCAGCTCGTCTTTGTAATCGAGCTCCGTGCCGGTCAAGTAAAGCAGGCTCTTCATGTCCACCAGCACTTTGGCGCCATCTTTTTCAAAAATCTTATCGGTCGCCTTGGGCATGTCAAAATCGACTTTATACTGCAGGCCCGAACAGCCGCCGCCAACCACTTTGACTCGCAGCCCCTGCCCCTCGCGGCTGTCAGCGGCAATCAGCTCGTTGATCCGCGCCGCGGCACGATCGGTGAGACTGACTCCCATGGCCATATGGCTCTTCCTCCTACTTTTACGTCAGACCGCTTAGGAAACTTTTTCCTGCGGTTTCATGTCGCTGCGCTGGCGACGCTGTAATTTACCCTTTTTCGCTCGATAAACGGGAGAAATTTCCCTCAGACGGGAAACTTCCTCGACCACGCGCTTAACCGTGTAATCGATCTCATCTTCGCTATTGAAGCGGCCCAGACCGAAGCGAATCGACGCATGCGCCAGGGCATCTTCGAGCCCGATCGCCTTGAGCACGTAAGACGGCTCAAGACTTGCTGACGTGCATGCCGAGCCGGTCGATACGGCGATTTCCTTGAGCCCCATCATCAGCGACTCGCCCTCGATATAGGCAAAGCTCATATTGAGGTTGCCGGGCAAACGCTTGACCGCATCGCCGTTGACGCAAACCTCTTCGACCTGGTCGAGCAGCGCGCGTTTGAGCCGCTCGCGCAGCGCCATGACGCGCTCGCCCTCGGCGGCCATTTCAACTCGAGAGATCTCGCAGGCCTTGCCGAGTCCGACAATCCCGGCAACGTTCAACGTTCCCGACCGCATGCCGCGCTCGTGGCCGCCGCCGTCGATCAGCGCCTTAATCTTGACCCGCGGCTTACTCGAACGAACGTAGAGCGCGCCGACGCCCTTAGGACCGTACATCTTGTGCGCCGTCAGCGATAAGAGATCGATGCCCATGTCTTCGACATTGATCGGAATCTTGCCAACCGCCTGGGTCGCGTCGCTGTGAAAAAAAATCCCTCTTTCCTTGGCCAAGCGACCGATCTCATGGACCGGTTGAATCGTGCCGATCTCGTTGTTGGCCGCCATGATCGAAATCAATACCGTTTTTTCCGTGAGCGCATCTTTTAATCGCTGCATTTCGACGAAGCCATCCGCGCTGACCGGCAAGTAGGTCAACTGAAAGCCGTCTTTCTCTAAAACTTTGCAGCTATCGAGAACCGCCTTGTGCTCGGTCACGCAGGTGACGATATGATTGCCCTTGTCACGATACGACTCCGCGATCCCTTTGAGCGCCAGGTTGTCGGATTCGGTGGCACCGCTCGTGAAAACAATCTCGCGCGGCGTTGCAGCACCGATCAGCCGCGCGACCTCTGCGCGCGCGCTGTCGACTGCGGCCTCAGCCTCCCAGCCGAAAGCGTGGTTCTTGCTCGCTGCATTGCCGAATTTCTCGGTGAAATATGGCAGCATGGCTTCAAGAACCCGCGGATCGACCTGGGTGGTCGCATGATTGTCGAGATAAATCGGTGTCTTAAGTTTCATCAATCGGTGTTTCAAAGGGGCCCAGCCCATCACATTCCAGACCTTTTTAGTCTGATATCAGACTAACCAAAAACCAGCGCCGAGTCAACCCCATTATTTTTGGTTTAACTCGCTGAAAAAGCAAAACATTCACTGACCGCGGAACGTTCCAACTGGACGCCGGCCTAACCTGCTAAAGCTTTCCCGAGGTACTGCCCGGTCGACGAGCCGGCTGTCCTGGCTACCTCTTCGGGGCTTCCCATAGCGACGACCTCGCCCCCCCGCTCGCCACTTTCGGGCCCCAAATCAATGATGTAGTCGGCGCTTTTGATGACGTCCAAGTTATGCTCGACGATCACGATCGTATTGCCCAAATCGGCCAGACGGTTTAACAGCTCGATGAGTTTTTTGACATCGTCGAAGTGTAGTCCGGCGGTCGGCTCGTCGAGAACGTAAAGCGACCGGCCGGCTGATCGCCGCGCCAGCTCGCGCGCGAGCTTGACGCGCTGGGCCTCGCCGCCCGCCAAGGTCGCAGCGGACTGCCCAAGCCGGAGGTAGCCCAGGCCGACCTCGTGCAAGGTGCGCAACCGGTCGTAAACCGCTGGGATATTAGTGAACAGATCGAGCGCCTGATCGACGGTTAGTTCTAAGACATCGGCAACACTCAAGCCTTTATATTTGACGTCCAGGGTTTCGCGATTGTAGCGCCGGCCTTTGCACACGGCGCAGGTGACGAAGGTTTCAGGAAGAAAATACATCTCGACTCGGCTGACCCCGTCGCCGCCGCACGCCTCACAACGCCCGCCGCTGAGGTTGAACGAAAAACGCTCGCTGCCGTAGCCGCGCACGCGCGCCTCGGGCAACTGCGCGAAGAGCTCGCGCAGATGATCGTAAATGCCGGTGTAGGTCGCCGGATTCGAGCGCGGCGTGCGTCCGATCGGAGCCTGGTCGACGCCGATCACCCGATCGAAACTCTCCCAGCCGGGGATCTCGATCTGATCGCGAGTTTTTTCTTTGCGGCGCTGCAACCGCGCCGCCACGCCGCCATAAAGCACATCCATCACCAACGTGCTCTTGCCTGCGCCGGAGACGCCCGTCACACAGGTAATAGCGCCGATCGGTATTTCGACGGTAAGGTTTTTGAGGTTGCGCGCGTTGGCGTTTTTGATTGTAAAAAAATTGCCGGCGCGGCGCCGCTGCGCGGGAACGGGAATCTTGAGGGCACCGGACAAATAGCGCCCGGTAAGCGACCGCACATCCCGGGCCCATTCCGCCGGCGTCCCCCGCGCGACCACTTCGCCGCCGTAAATTCCCGCCCCCGGCCCCATATCGATGAGAAAATCCGCCGCCAGCATGGTTTCGCGATCATGCTCGACGACTAAGACTGAATTGCCGGCATCGCGCAGCCGCCGGAGCAGCGCCAGCAGCTTCTCGTTGTCCTTTTGATGTAGGCCGATACTGGGCTCGTCGAGAACGTAGAGGACCCCGGCCATGGCCGAACCGATGTGAGTGGCCAGACGCACGCGCTGGGACTCGCCGCCCGAGAGCGTTACCGAGGGCCGGTCCAGGCTGAGGTATTCAAGACCCAGATCAGACATGACGCACAGCCGGCGCACGATCTCGTCGACGATTTTTTTTCCGACGACCTTTCGATCCCCGCCAAACGTGATCTCGGTAAAAAACTTCAGCGCTCTTGAAACAGGCCAGGCGGCGATTTCGGCGATGTCGCGGCCTGATATTTTGACGGCGCGGCTTTCTTTTCTAAGCCGGCTCCCGCCGCAATCAGGACAGGGCGCGGCGCCGTTATCAGCGTTCTTCGCCTTCGAGCGCGCTCCTTGCGGGTTGATGACACCCAATCCGTTGCAGCTCGGGCAGGCGCCTTGCGGGCTGTTGAAGGAAAAAAGACTCGGGGTAATATCCGGCAGCGATACGCCACAGTAAACGCACGCGAAGCGCTGGCTAAACATCAGTTCGCGAGCGGGCGCGGCTTCATCGCCGTCAAGGATTTGAATTTTTATCATCTGGTTGCCGTGACGCGACGCCATCTCGAGCGAATCGGCGAGCCGCTTGTCAATGCCTTCGCGCATCGCCAAACGGTCGATCACGAGGTCAAGTTGGCGCATCGCGCCGTTATCAAAATCCCTTTCGGCGTCGAGCTCACGCATCCGGCCGTCGATCATCACGCGGGCAAACCCCTGGCGCGCAAATTCGCGCAGGCGTTCGTTCAAATCGCTAGAGACTGACAACGGTACCGGCGCCAGGATGATGATCCGGGTCTGCGCCGGCAATGAGAGAAGTTGATCGACGATCTGCTCGACGGTATGCGCGGTAATCTCACGACCGCACTCGACGCAATGGGGTTGGCCCGTGCGGACGAAGAACAGTCGCAGATAGTCATAAATATCCGTGAGGGTGCCGACCGTGGATCGGGGGGTCGCCTGGCCGGGCTTTTGTTGGATTGCGATGGTCGGCGCAAGCCCGTCGATGCTATCGACGTCGGGCTTTTCCATCTGTTGGAGCAGCTGGCGGCTATCGGCGCCGAGGGATTCGAGATAGCGCCGCTGCCCCTCGGCGTAAAGCGTATCAAAAGCTAAAGAAGATTTACCCGAACCTGAAACGCCGGTAACCACCACCAGTTGCTCACGGGGAATCTCCAGATCAATATTCTTTAGATTGTGAACCCGCGCGCCCTTGATGACGATCTTGCCGGGCATGGCGCGCTCTATTGCGCTTCAAACTCGCGCAATTTTTGCTCGACGAGGGCGCGGTACTCTTTGAGCTGGGCCTCGGACTGCGCTTCGAAGCGCAGCACCAGAGCCGGCTGCGTGTTGGAGGCGCGGATCAGCCCCCAGCCGCCGGGAAATCGCACCCGCACGCCGTCGACGTCGACGACGTCGTAGTGCCGGCGAAAATATTCCGTGGCCTTGGCGGCGATAATGAATTTTCGCTCGTCGGGGCAGTCGACGCGAATCTCCGGCGTGGACACGCTCGGCGGCAGGTCTGCCAGCAAACTCGACAGCGGTTTCTCCGAGTTAGCGAGGATTTCAAGTAAACGGAGCGACGCGTAAATCGCGTCGTCATAGCCGAAGTAGCGCTCTTTGAAAAACATGTGCCCGCTCATCTCGCCGGCCAAAAGCGCCTGGGTCTCTTTCATCTTGGCCTTGAGCAAAGAATGGCCGGCCTTCCACATGATCGCTTGGCCGCCGTTCTTGACGATATCGTCGTAGAGGCGCTGCGAGCATTTCACTTCGGAGATAACGATCGCGTTGGGATTGCGCTTGAGGACGTCGCGAGAAAAGAGCACGAGCAACTCATCGCCCCAGAGAATGTTGCCCTTCTCATCGACGGCGCCGATCCGGTCGGCATCGCCATCGTAGGCAACGCCGAGATCGGCGTTCTCCTGCTTGACTTTGTCGATGAGCATGGCCAGGTTTTCCGCCACCGTCGGATCCGGGTGGTGAAACGGAAAGTTAGCGTCGGGCTCACACGCGATTTCCCATACCTTGCAGCCGAGCCGTCGGAACAGCGGCGGCGCCACCGGCCCGCCGACGCCGCTGCCGGCATCGACGACGACTTTGAGCGGCCGGGCCAATCGCGGCACGTCCGTCAGCAAATGCTTTTCATAGGGCGGGATAATTTCGTAGTATTCCACCTTGCCGCCGGCTTTTTCGTTAAACTCCCCGCGCTCCATCTTCATGCGGATGTCTTGGATCTGCGCGCCGTAAAGCGTGTCCTTGCCGAGGCAAATCTTAAAGCCGTTGTAGGCCGACGGATTGTGGCTCGCGGTGATTTGAATGCCGCCGTCGACGTCGAGGTGAAACAGCGAAAAATAGAGCAGCGGCGTGGGACAGACGCCGATGTCATAGACATGCAAGCCCGCCGCGGCCATCCCGGCGATCACTGCTTCGGCATAGGCGTCGGAGGTCGAACGGCAGTCGCGTCCCACGGCGGCGCGCTTGCCGCCGCGCGCCGCGATCGCCGTGCCATGCACCTTGCCGAGCAGCCGGGCGAAGTCCCGGTCGAAATCCTTTTCCGCCCAACCGCGGATGTCGTACTCGCGAAAAATCGATGGGTTCATTGCCTGTTCTGTCTCGAGTTCTGGCGCGCCAGCCGCGCCGCCAGGAGAATCGCTTCCTTCATACTGGTTTCGTCCGCCTTGCCGGTGCCGGCAATGTCGTACGCCGTGCCGTGATCTACGGATGTTCTGATAAAAGGCGGCCCCAGAGTCAGCGCGACGCCGCCGAAAAAATGATGCAGCTTGAGCGGAATCAGCCCCTGATCGTGATACATGCAGACGACCGCGTCATAGGCGCCGCGCGCTGCATGATGAAACAGACTGTCGGCCGGAAACGGGCCAGCTACCGAGATTCCTTGCCGGCGCGCGTGCCGGACCGCCGGCTTGATGACTTTGATCTCCTCGTCGCCGAAGATGCCCTCCTCGCCGCCATGCGGATTGAGCGCCGCCACGGCGATACGCGGCTGCGCAATGCCAAAAAAATTCTTAAGTCCGCGCTGGGTGAGTTTCAAGGTCATCACAATATTGTCCCGCGTCAGGTTGCGCGCCACTTGGGTGAATGGAATGTGTCCGGTCACCGGCACCACGCGCAGTTTGGCGCCCATGAGCATCATGCGGCACTCCGCGGTGCGGCTTATATCGGCCAACAGCTCGGTGTGACCCGGATATTCGTGGCCGGCAGCGATCAAGCTGCTCTTGCTGATTGGCGCGGTGGCGATCGCGTCGGCGAGTTTCGAGAGCGCCAGTTTGGCCGCGACGTGAATGTAACAAAACGCGCCGTGGCCGGCGGCCTTAGATGCCACGCCTGGCCGCGATTGCCGCACGGTAAGAGATGATAGCGGACAAACCACGTGCGCGGTCGGATGATTGAGCAGCGGCAAAAGCTCGTGTCCCGGCTGCCAGCAAATCAATTGCGGCGATTTAAACCGGCGGCTGCGCGCACGCTGCAACACGCCCCAGTCGCCCAGCACCAGGGGCCGCGCTACGCTTTTGATGATTGGATCCGCTAGCGCCTTGAGAATCACCTCCGGGCCGATCCCCGCTGGATCGCCCATGGTGACGGCGATGATCGGTTTACTCCCCATGGATGTGAAAAATTCGCACGCGGATAATGGCGGTCATCGGAGCATACGGACTCGGAGACAAGAGGCTAGGGCTTTTTCGAAGAAAAAGGATTGAGCGAATCAAGAATGCTCGAGACGACTCCCTTTTTCTCGGGCTCTTTGGGCGGCGGCGCAAAAACATCTGGCGCATCCTCTACCGTCTCGGTCGTAAAGAGCGGAACACCCAAGACGCTGACGACGCTTTTCCCCTGTAAGGGACTTTTCGGATCGTTATTTTGTTCTTCGTCGAATGGAATTTCTTTGACAATATAGGAGAGCGGATTGAAGTAGCTTAAGAACGAGCGGTCCTCGCGTTGCAAGGAGCGGTTGGACTTCGCCATCAAGGCGTCGACCGTGTCCTCTTTGGAATCTTCCGGTTTGAAAACCACGCCGGCGATTTTGATGTCGACCCGATGCTTGCGTCGCAGATCGGTCTTGACCCACTTGGCAAAGCGCTCTTCCAGCGCTTTATTGAGCAACTCTTGTTTAATCCGCGGCGCCACGCTGCTGAGCGGCACCGGATTGCCGGCGTCCCGCTCTTCCAATTTTACGATATGGACACCCATATTGGTGCGGAAAGGTTCGCTCACCTGGCCCACGGATAATTTTTGAAACGCTACGGCTTCGATGCCGGGAATCAAAGTCCCGCGATTTACCCAACCGATATCGCCGCCGTCGGCCTGCCCCGCTCCCTGAGAATGTTCCCGCGCCAAGGTTGCAAAATCCTCTCCCGCCGCGATGCGCTTATGAAGCTCCTTGCCTTTCACCATCACGCTTTGCACCTGCTCCTGGGGCGCTTTTTCCGCCAGCGTGAGCAGGATATGGCGAATCCGCGCGCGGTCATTGGTGCGGTAATTTTTAGCGTTGAGCTTGTAATAGCGTTCGACGTCCTCGTCTCTGATCGTGATCTTCCTTCTTACCTGACGATCGATCAGATCGCTTTTTTCCATCTCCGCTTTGACCGACGCTTTGTAGCTCGCCAGCGTATGATTCTCCCGGCTCAGCGCGAGCTTGAGATCTTCATCGGACAACCGGTTATTTTTTTTCACCTGTTCGATATAGCGCCCGACGTCGGCATCGCTGACAACGATTCCGGCCTCCCGCACTTCCGCTTCCAGAAGCTTGTCGGTGAGAAACTGCTCGAGCACCTCTTGGTCGCTGGCGCTGATCTGTTTGAGGTCGCCGGAAGGAAAACTGCGGCCCATCTTGCTCTTCGCGTAAACGTTGATATTGGAAAGCGTGTACGGCTCGCCGTCGACCACGACAATCAGTCGTTCGACGACCGTAGCGCGCGCAGCGTGGGGAAAGGCAAACAGGAAAAACAGCAGCAAGATCGTGGTCATTGCCCGTCTCAATTCAAGCTGAAAGGAATGTCTCCTCATTTACCACACTCGGCTCTAAAAGCCAAACTCCAGAGCCGCAAAACCGCGCCCAAAAATCCGTCATTCGAATCGTTGGCAGGTGCTCGCGATCACGCCGTCAGGCCGTTCGCTCGACCTAAGTTTGTGCGTGAAGTGGCGCCGCAGCAAAATTTTGCGCCGCGGGCGCTTCGGCGATTGAGCGCAATAGGTCACCGACTTCATCCATCAGTGCCGACCATTCGTGATTTTTCGGCGTAAACGACAAACGGCCGTCGGGCGACAGACGGAAGCGATGTTTTTGCTTGTGAATCAGCTCCAGCAGTTTTTCGACTTTGACCGGCGACTCGGAGTGAAACAGCAGGAACACTTTACCGTCGGAGACGCTGATCTGCTGGACCAGGAATTGTTTCAAAACGCGGCGTAGGTTCATCACCAAAAAAAGATTGTCGACCACGGCCATGTACGGGCCGAAGCGGTCTTGGATCTCTTCCTTCAGCTCGTCGAGCTCGAGTGCGTCTCTGAGACTCGCCAAACGCTTATAAAAATACAGCCGCTGGTTGGCGTCGGGAATATAGTTGTCGGGAAAATAGGCTGGGATGCCCAGGCGAATTTCCGGGTCCACTTCAGGCAGCAGCTCCTCGCCTTTGAGCTCCTTTACCGCACTTTCCATCATCTCGGTGTAGAGCTCGAAACCCACCGCCGTGATCTGCCCCGATTGCTGCTCGCCCAGCAGATTGCCAGCGCCGCGGATCTCCAAATCATGGAGCGCGAGCTTAAAGCCGCCGCCGAGACCGTCGATCTCCTGCAGCGCGCGCAGCCGCTTCTCGGCGTCCGGCGTGATCGCCTTTTCGCCGGGAATAAGTAAATACGCGAAGGCGTGGCGATGCGAGCGGCCGACCCGGCCGCGCAATTGATAGAGCTGCGCCAGGCCGAACTGATCGGCGCGGTTGATAATGATCGTGTTGGCGTTGGGAAAATCGAGACCGGACTCGATGATCGCCGAGCAGACCAAGACTTGCGTCTTGTTCTCGAGAAAGTCGAGCATGACTTTCTCCAGATCCTTGGGCCGCATCTGGCCGTGC
Source organism: Binatia bacterium (assembly GCA_050735675.1). GTDB lineage: Bacteria > Desulfobacterota > Binatia > UBA9968 > UBA9968 > DP-20. The sequence continues at coordinate 32,478 of JBOHVN010000024.1, forward strand.
GCCACCGCCATCTTGGCCTCGGGGATCAAGTCGGCAAGCTTCAGCGCCAGGCGGTCGATGGTCTCGACGCGGTTGTGCAGAAAAAACACCTGGCCGCCGCGCTCGAGCTCGCGCGAGATCGCGTCGCGAATCAAGCTCTCGTCGTAGCGCGTCACGTAGGTTTGAATCGCCAGGCGATCCGCCGGCGGGGTTTCGATGATGCTCAAGTCGCGGATACCGACCAGCGACATGTGCAGCGTGCGTGGAATCGGCGTTGCCGTGAGGCTTAGAACATCGACCAGCTGGCGCAATTTTTTTAGCCGCTCTTTGTGGACGACGCCGAAACGGTGCTCCTCGTCGACGATGACCAGCCCGAGATCTTTGAACTCGACGTCTTTCTGCAGCAAGCGATGCGTGCCGATGACGATGTCCACCTTGCCCTTGGCGGCGTCTTCCAAGATTTGGCTGACCTCCCTATTGGTGAGAAAGCGGCTGACCATTTCGGTGCGCACCGGGTGGTTGCGGAAGCGATGGCGAAAGGTCTGCAGATGTTGCTGCGCCAGAATCGTCGTCGGCGCCAGCACGGCGACCTGCCTGCCGCCTTCGACGGCGAGAAACGCCGCGCGCATGGCCACTTCGGTCTTGCCATAGCCGACGTCGCCGCAAACTAAGCGATCCATCGGCTTTTTGGCTTGCATGCCGGCCAGCGTCTCGTCGATGGCGCGCTGCTGGTCGGGTGTTTCTTCATACTCGAACGCGGCTTCGAACTCTTTGTACAGGTTGTCCGGCGCGGCGAACGCCGTGCCCGCGCGCGCCTCGCGCAGCGCGTAGAGCTGGACCAACTCTTCGGCCATGGCGAAGATCGACTTACGTGCTCGAGCCTTGACTTTCTCCCATGCCGTCCCGCCTAATCGATCGAGCGCTGGCGCGGCACCGTCACCGCCGATATATTTCTGCACCATGTTGATGCGGTCCACCGGCAAATACATGCGATCGCCGCCGGCGTACTCCAGGTGGAGAAATTCGCCCTCGACATCCGCGACTTTCATGAATTTAAGACCGCGATAAACGCCGATGCCGTGGTCCAAGTGAACCACGTAATCGTCCTGCTTGAGCTCGCTTAGGCTGGTAAGAAAATGGCTCGGATAATTTTTCGTCGCCACCGCCGGCTGGCGCTTGCGCGTGCCGAAGATCTCATCGAAGGTGAGGAAGACCAAACGCGCCTCGGGCAGGCGAAAGCTCTGATTGAGATGGCCGCATACGATCGCCCGGGTGAGGTCCGCGCGCTTCACCAGTGCCGGCACCGGCACATCGACAATCGGCACATGAAGATCGTAGTGGCTCAACAGCTCGTTCAGCCGTCCGGCATCTCCCTGGGTCGGCGCAACGAAAATCACCCGCTCCCCCTGCCAGGTTTTCAGCCGGTCGATCAACGGCGCCAGCGACGCGTCCTTGCCGTGCAGCGCCGTTTCCTGGCGCACGTCCGTGGTCAAATAAGATTCCACGGTCAGCGTCGAGGCTTGCGCCTGCTCCGCGACGGCCATGACGATCAAAGATTCACCATGAACCAGGGAAAACGGCGCCAGCGCGTCGCGCCACTGATGCTCGTTGAGATAAAGCGACTCCACCGGCGCCACCAGGCGGCGCTCTTCCTTGGCAATTTGATTGCGCTCCCAGGCCAGCTTGCCGAATCGTTCAGCTTCGGCTTCGACGCGGTCGGCGCCGTCAAGCCAAATCAAACTATTCTGCGGCAGGTAGGAAAACAGCGGGACCAGCGGGGCGGAAAAATAGGGAATCAGAAACTCCATGCCGGGAACAGGAATGCCCGAGCGGAGCGATTCGAGCCGGCGGTTTTTTTCGCGCCGGTCGACTTCCAATTCGGCCGCGCGTTGGTCCAAGCGGCGCAGGGCTTCGTCCAGGCCGGCGCGCTTGAGCGAGAATTCTTTCATCGGCAGCAGCAGCATGTCTTCCTGCACCCGCTCGGTGCGCTGGGTCGACGGGTTGAACTCGCGAATCGATTCCAGGCGGTCGCCGTCGAATTCAAGGCGGAGCGGCCGTCCGTAACCGGGCGGGAACAGATCGACAATACCGCCGCGCACGCTAAAATCGCCGCGCTCTTCGACCAGCGGCACGTTTTGGAAACCCCACTGAACCAAATGCTCGAGCAGCGCGTCGCGCAGCAGATCCTGCCCGGCGACGAGATAAAGATAAGCGGCCTTCAGCAATTCCTTCGGGATCACCCGCTGCATCAAAGCGGCGGGAGTCGCGACCAGAATCGGCGCCGGATCTTCAACCAGTTTATAAAGCCCCTCCAGCCGGCCGGCGATGTTATCCGGATGGGGCGAGAGATTCTCGAAAGGCAGCACTTCCCAAGACGGGAAAAGATGCACGCGTTTGCGAATCGGCGCCGGCGCGCGCTCCTCGCCGAGAAAAAAGTTGAGATCGTCGTAAAGAGTCTCCGCCTCGCGCGCTCCGGCGGCGGTGATGAGCATCGGCCGGTCTGCGCGCGCCGCGATCAAAGAAAGTAGATAAGCGCGCCCGCCCCCCTGAAGCCCTTGAACGCGTTTGCTGCCGGTCCACGTTCCCTTGAGGAATCGTGTGAGTCGATCCGCGAGCGCGATGGCCGTCATAAGAAAAAGCTGAATCGTTGGACTTTAACTTTGGGAATGTCGGCCGCGGAAGGTTTTGCGCCGGCGACCTCCGCTGCCTTCGCCCACGCCTCGGCGGCTTGGCAAAGCTCTCGGACGTGAACTTGCAGAAAATCCGGCTGATAGTTTTCGAAGCGGATCAGCGCTTGATAGATCATCCGCACCGGTCCTCTGATCTCGCCGAAGTCGCAGAATAGGCGAAATGCCGCGGCGAGCTGTATCAAGCCTTCGAGGAACGGCTTATTCTCTTCACCGGTTTCCTGATAAAAGCCTTCGAGAACTTCGTGACACTCGAAGAATTTTCCTTCGTTGAATAATCCGATGCCCTGGCGCAGCCGAGCGTCCATTGAGTGGATTTCCTGAGTAGATTTCCCGAATAAACGCTACCAGCTTCCCCGCAGACGCTCAAGCAAGGACAGGCGCCGCTCAATAATTTTTAATAAACCCGTGTTGGAAAAATCTCGATTTCATTAGCAGAGACCCTGCGAGTGCACAAGACAATCGGTTCAACAGCGCCGTTGCGGCGTCAAACTTGTGTTTTCGCCGGTCAGCGCTTATCCTAGACGCAATTTATGAAACACTCGCGCGTGCTTTACACGTTGGCGCTGCTGCTGCTCAGCGCGTGCACCACGCTCGAATCCCAAAGTGAGTTCTCGGCCGGGCGACAAGCCTTGCTGCGCGGCGAGCCTGATAATGCCCTTACCTACTTCGACCGCGTCGCGCGCACCGACCCCAGATTCGTGTCCGATACAGTTTTGCCGCGAAGAAGCGTTTGGACCTATGTCGGTCGCGCTCATTACAACTCGGGTCGATACGATGCCGCCAGGACTGCCTTCGAAAAGGCCCTGTCCCATTTCGGCGACGACTACGTGGCGCGAATGTACTTGGCCTTGACCTTGCTCCGTCCGTCCGCGCCGCCCGCGCCGAGCAATGCTTTCAATTTACAGGAAGTCACCTACGCGCTTCGCGAAGGCGTGGAACCCAAGCGAGT
>JBOHVN010000025.1:0-30680 GCA_050735675.1 Binatia bacterium
TGGATGGAAAATGCGAAATCGATTCGCCGGTCTCAATTGCCATCCCCCGCGCTGACGTAAATAAGAGGTGACACGTAATGGATCGGACCCCACAATCCGGTTTAGAGAGCATGGCCGAACCCGCGCGCGACACGGTGGACGCCATTTACCGTTCCGACTCCCGTCATGTCCTCGCCACGTTAATCCGCCTGCTCGGCGACTTCGATCTCGCCGAGGAGGCGCTGCACGAGGCCTTTACAGCGGCGATAGAACAGTGGCCGCGCGACGGCGTGCCGGCCAATCCGCGTGCGTGGCTGGTCTCGACGGGCCGGTTCAAGGCGATCGACTCCATGCGCCGGCGCGCCGCTTTGACGCCTCGGTGGCGGAAATCGCCGAGCGGCTTCATGCTGCGGCCAGCGACCCATCGGAATACGACGACGAGAGCGTGAAAGACGACCGGCTGCGGCTGATTTTTACCTGCTGCCATCCGGCGCTGTTGCCGGACGCGCAGGTGGCGTTGACCTTGCGCGAGGTCTGCGGCTTGACCACGGAAGAGATCGCCCGCGCCTATCTGACATCAGCGGCGACGCTAGCCCAACGGATCGTGCGCGCCAAGAGCAAGATCCGCGATGCGCGCATTCCATATCAGGTGCCGGCGCCGGCCGACTTGGCCGATCGTTTGGACAGCGTGCTAGAAGTAGTCTATCTCGTTTTCAACGAGGGTTACTCCGCCTCCTCGGGCGCCTCGCTCACGCGCGCCGATCTATCGGGCGAGGCGATCCGTCTTGGCAGGCTCTTGTTGGAATTGCTGCCAGAGCCGGAAGCGGCCGGCCTGCTCGCGTTGATGCTGCTGCAGGAGTCGCGGCGCGCGGCGCGCGCTTCGCCGGCGGGCGACTTGATTCTCTTGGAAGACCAAGACCGCTCTCTCTGGAATCGCGCTTACATCGCCGAAGGACTGGCGCTGGTCCAACAATCTCTGTCATCGCGCCGCTTCGGACCCTATACCCTTCAGGCCGCGATCGCGGCCGTGCACGCCGAGGCGCCCACGGCTTCAGCGACGAACTGGGCGCAGATCGTCGGACTGTATGACTTGCTCGCGCGCGCGGCGCCGTCTCCGGTCATTGAGCTGAATCGCGCCGTCGCCATGGCGATGCGCGACGGTCCGGCGGCAGGCCTCGAGCAGATCGACGCGATTCTGGCGCGCGGCGAACTGGCTAACTACCACCTCGTTCATTCAGCGCGGGCGGAGCTCTGCCGCCGCTTGGGAAAGACCGCCGATGCCCGAGCCTCCTATGAAAGAGCACTGGCGCTCACCCGCCAGGCGCCTGAGCGCAGGTTCATCGAGCGCCGGCTGCAAGAATTAAAATAACCGAAGCAGCAGGGTGTTGTCGATTTTGGTGTCCGCCGAACGACTATCTAACGTTAGAGCAAGACCGTCAGATAGAAAGCAAAGGAGACTTGACCATGGGCGACCTGAAACCCCTTGTAAACGTGGCACTTCCCGATAGTATTTCCCGGTGCATCGGCTGCATGCTGCGGCACGAGAAAAGAATAGCGGCATGGACATGTTGTGCATGACCACCGGTTACTGAAGACCACGAATTAGACCAAGGGGAAATGCAATGAAATTTATTTGCCTGATCTGTGCCGAGACCGTGATGGAACAAATGCCCGTAGCCGATGCCGAGAGGCATTACCAGGAGTACGCCGAGTTCACGACGGACATAAAGCGAAAAGGCCAATTTATCAGCGCCAATCGCCTGACCCCGGCCGATACGGCGATCACCGTGCGCGTGCGCAACAACAAGATATCGATCACCGACGGGCCTTTTGCCGAAACCAAGGAGCAATTCGGCGGCTACTACGTCATCGAGGCGAAGGATTTGAACGAGGCCATCCAGGTAGCCGCAAAGGTCCCGGGCGCGCGCTTCGGCTGCGTCGAGGTGCGGCCAATCGCCGAGGACGCGCAGACGCTCGCGCTGGGATTTAACCATCCAAGCGCGAAATGATCGTTGTCGATTTTGCGTGTCCCCAGACGACTACTTAATGTCATAAGGGGGCGGACCGTAACCCGGCCGGAGTATCTCCTGCAACGGCGCAAAGGCGCTAAGGAAACGAATTCCTGGTGGGATAGACTCTACTTTGCGAGCTCGGCGCCTTGGCGGGAGAAAAATCCGAAGCTCTTATCGAGTCAAAAAGGAGAAAACGACGATGCGATTCATGATTTTGATTAAAGCCACCAAGGACTCGGAAGCCGGCGTGATGCCGAGCGAGCAACTGCTTACCGAGATGGGCAACTTCAACGAAGAGCTGGTGAAAGCCGGCGTAATGCTCGCCGGCGAAGGCCTACATCCGACATCCAAAGGCGCGCGGGTCAAGTTTTCTGGCGGCACGCGCACCGTGATCGACGGGCCTTTTGCCGAGACCAAAGAACTGGTCGCCGGCTATTGGGTGTGGCAGTGCAAGTCAAAAGAAGAAGCGATCGAGTGGGTCAAGCGCTGCCCCAATCCTTATAATGAGGACGGCGAGGTCGAGATTCGCCAACTATTCGAGGCGGAAGATTTCGGCGCGGAATTTACCCCGGAATTGCGCAAGCAAGAAGCTGGCGTTCGCGCTCAAGCGCTCGGGCTCGGCGAAGTTCGATTTGAGCACACCAAAGAGATGCTCCTTGCGGGTTTGAGCGGCAACTACACTCTCGAAACCCGCGGCACGATTCCCGCGCAGTGGGAACGGTTCGCGCCGAGTATCGGCAAAGTACCCGGACAAACCGGCCATGCCTCCTACGGCGTTTGCTGGAACGTATCGCCAGGGCGCGGCTTCGACTACCTCTCGGGTGTCGAAGTGACGGACGCCAAGGGGCTTCCCACCGAGTACAAGACCTTACGGCTTCCCGCGCGCGAGTATGCGGTCTTCACGCACCGGGACCATGTCTCCGCCATCGACAAGACTATCGACAAAATTTGGAACGAGTGGGCGCCCCAAGCGGGACTCAAGCTGGCGAGCGCGCCATGCTTCGAGCGTTACAGCGAACAGTTCAACTCCAAAACCGGCACGGGCGGGATGGAGATTTGGATTCCGCTGGAAGCCTGAAGAGGCGCTTCCTAGCAATGGGGCTACTGTGGAGATCCTTATGCAATACATGCTGATGTGCTGTTTCGACGAGTCCGCCTGGAACGAATTGCCGGACGCGCAGAAAGACCAGATCATGCGCGACTATGGCGATTGGATACAGAATCTTGTCGACGCCGGCCGCCTCCGCGGCGGAGCAAAACTTTATCCGGCGCCGTCGGCGAAGACGGTGCGCATGAAGATCGGCAAGGCGGTCTTTACCGATGGGCCGTTTGCCGAGACCAAAGAGCAAGTCGGCGGCTTCCACCTTATCGATTGCAACGATTTGAACGAGGCGATGTCGATCGCCGCCCGGATCCCGACGCTCACGGCGGGTGGCACGGTCGAAGTGCGTTGTATCGAAGAGCTGGAGCTCTGACTGATAGGGGTGGCTTTAGTCGTCTGATATTTCTTATTCACAGCCATCCAGCATGTCGATTTCGCGGCATGCCGAACGACTATAGGTAAAGCTCAGAGAATAAAACTATGAAGATTCTTTGCCTGTCCTATATAGACGAGCAGAAGTTTGACCGCATGTCTGAAAGCGAGCGCGCGACCTTCATCGAGGAGTGCCTGGCTTATGACAACGATCTCCGCAAAAATGGCCATTTCGTTCGCCTGGAGGGACTGCAGAGCGCGCGAACCGCCAAAACTCTGCGGTACCGGAGCGGCAAGGTGTCCATCACCGACGGACCCTTCGCTGAAACCAAGGAGCAAATCGGCGGCATTCTCTTGCTCGATACCCGAAATCTGGACCACGCGACCGAATTGATGTCGAAGCATCCGGGGATTCGGGTGGTGACTTTCGAGATGCGCCCAATCGACGAGCAATCCACCGAGAATATCAATACATCTGAACCGCGAATTGAAAAATAATCAGGACGATTGAGAACCGCCAACCCACAAAAAAAGGAGACGCGAATATGCCTGTCGAACCCTATCTGATGTTTAACGGCCGTTGCGAAGAGGCGATCGAGTTTTACAAGAAGACGCTGGGCGCGGAAGTGCTGATGATGATGCGTTTCAAGGAGAGCCCGGAACCGCCGCCGCCCGGCATGGTGCCGGCCGGCTGGGACAACAAGATCATGCACAGCTGTCTGCGCATCGGCGACGGGAACGTGATGGCCTCCGACGGTTGCAGCGAGGGCGGGAGTTTTCAGGGATTCTCCTTGTCGCTCCCTGCGGCCGACGAAGCCGACGCGCGTAAAAAGTTCGCCGCGCTGGCCGAGGGCGGACAGGTCCAGATGCCGCTTGGCAAGACCTTCTGGTCGCCCTGCTTCGGCATGGTCGCCGATCGCTTCGGCGTCGCTTGGATGGTCATCGTCCAGCCTTGAGATCGAAAGAGGAGTAAAATGCTATGCAAAAGATTACGCCCTTTCTATGGTACGACAACAACGCCGAAGAAGCCGTAAATCTTTACATTTCGGTCTTCAAAAACTCGCAAATCACCAACATTGCGCGTTACGGCGACGCCGGGCCGGGGCCGAAGGGATCGGTTATGATGATCGCGTTCCACCTCGAGGGGCAGGACTTTATCGCGTTGAACGGGGGCCCGATGTTCAAGTTCACCGAAGCCATCTCCCTGTCCGTCGACTGCAAGACTCAACAGGAAGTGGACGAACTCTGGGAGAAACTATCCGCCGGCGGCCAACCGGGACAGTGCGGCTGGCTCAAGGACAAGTTCGGTTTATCGTGGCAAATCGTTCCGTCTGCTTTGGTCGAGATGCTGCAAGACAAAAACGCCGAAAAATCGAACCGAGTCATGCAAGCCATGATGCAAATGCGCAAGATCGACATCGCGCGCCTGCGGCAAGCTTACGAGAATGGCTGATCTTGGATCTGTCCGACTAAACGCATGATCGCATCGATTTGAGTCAACCGGCCTGACGCCTGTGCAAGGCGACGGCAACCGCGGAAGCAGGCGGCTGCCACGGCCGCCGCCGCGAAATTATGACCAACCAACGACGATGAGGAAGCCTATTCATGAAATATTTACTGTTGATCTATCTCGATGAAAAAGCCTTGAGCGAGACCGAGCGGCAAACCTGCTACGCGGAGTCCCTGCAACTGGCGCAGGAGATACACTCGCGCGGGCAGTATCTCGGCGCCAACCCGCTGTACCCGACGACGATGGCGACCAGCGTGCGCGTGCGCGAGGGCAGGCGGTCGGTAACCGACGGGCCGTTTGCCGAGACTCGCGAGCAGTTAGGAGGTTACTTCTTGATCGAAACCGAAAACCTCGACGAGGCGATCGCGGTGGCGGAACGGATTCCCATGGCGCGCAAAGGCACCGTCGAGGTGCGCCCGGTAATCGATATTCCAGGCTTGCCAATCGGATAGTGCTGGCGCTGTTGGTTAGAAACTCGCCAATGATTGCGGAATCCGCAATCGCAACTTGGCGCAGCGCCGCGGGGCACGATCCTGGAGTCGTGAAGACACCCAAGAGTGCAGCGACAAAGTCTTTTCGCGACTTGGGCAATCCGTTGGCAAGGATGGCTCGTAAAACAGCGATGATCGCAATCCGCTCAGAGGCGCAGCAAAGCATTGTCTTCACGACGGAAGGATTGCGCCCCGCTGGGCAATGGATTCTCAACTGCGGATTCCGGGATGATTTCACGTGCGATAAAATCACCCGCGTTGTCGATTGGGGCTGCCCTCCAACGACTACTCAGCGTGAGGGCAAGTAGTAATTGACTGGGGTTCTATCTCATCAAGCCAGGAACTTGGGCGGTGCGAGGTATGCGGCAAAGCGGCACTAATTACCAAAAAGCCTTGCGACAAATACGAAAACTCAGAAAGGAATGATGTATGAGCGCAGTACGGGTATTGGTAGGCACGCGCAAAGGCGCGTTCATTCTCACGTCGGACGGAAAACGTGAAAAATGGGAGGTGAGCAGCCCCCATTTCGCCGGCTGGGAGATGTATCACCTCAAGGGATCACCGGCTGATCCAAATCGGCTGTATGCGTCGCAGTCCAGCGGCTGGTTCGGCCAGATCATTCAACGCTCGGATGACGGCGGCAAGACTTGGCACCAGCCTGGAACGCCTCCGGGGGAACCGACCACCCTGCCGGACGGCACGCCCAAGGGCGAGAGCAACAAGTTCGCCTACGACACGTCGGCCGAGACCGGCAAACCTCTCACCACGCACCAGTGGTACGACGGCACGCCACACCCGTGGGAGTTCAAGCGAGTCTGGCATCTCGAACCATCGCTGGCCGATCCCGACACGGTCTATGCCGGCGTCGAAGACGCCGCCTTGTTCCGCTCGACCGACGGCGGCAAGACGTGGCACGAACTTGCCGGCCTGCGCGGCCACGGCTCAGGCGACAAATGGGCGCCAGGGGCCGGAGGGATGTGCCTGCACACGATCCTGCTGGATCCGAGCAACCACGGACGAATGTTCACCGCTATCTCCTCGGCGGGCGCGTTTCGCACCGACGATGGCGGTAAAACGTGGCGGCCGATCAACCGCGGCCTGCATTCACTCTACATCCCCGATCCGACTGCCGAGATCGGCCACTGCGTTCACCGCATCGCGATGCACCGCTCGCGTCCGGGCGTGCTGTTCATGCAGAAGCACTGGGACGTCATGCGCAGCGACGACGCCGGCGAGTCGTGGCAGGAGATCAGCGGCAACCTGCCGACCGACTTCGGGTTTCCAATCGAGGTTCACGCGCACGAGCCGGACACCATCTACGTCGTGCCGATCAAGAGCGACTCGGAGCATTTCCCGCCCGACGGCAAGCTGCGCGTGTACCGCAGCCGTACGGGTGGAAACGAGTGGGAAGCGCTCACCAAAGGGCTGCCGCAGAGCGATTGCTACGTCAACGTGTTGCGCGACGCGATGGCGGTGGACTCGCTAGATAAGTGCGGCGTATATTTCGGCACCACCGGCGGGCAGGTGTACGTATCTGCGAATGGAGGGGACAGCTGGGCGCCCATTGTCCGCGATCTTCCGGCCGTGGTGTCCGTCGAAGTCCAGACGCTGCCATGATCCGAGTCACGCTCCCGCCACATCTGCGAAAGCTTGCGCGCGTCGACGGCGAGGTGATGCTCGATGCCGAGGGTCCGGTCACGCAGCGCTCGGTTCTCGATGCGATCGAGGCCCGTTATCCGATGTTGCGCGGCACGATCCGCGACCACACCACGAAAAAACGCCGGGCATTCGTGCGATTTTTCGCATGCGGGGAAGATCTCTCCCACGAAGCGCCGGACACCCCGCTCCCCGATGCCGTCGCGACAGGCGCCGAGCCCTTTATGATCGTGGGGGCAATCGCCGGCGGCTAGTCGATCCAGTTCCGATATGTTTTCAGTGCGAACAATTTAACCACCATGGAGGAATCATGCGTTACGTTGACGGCTTCGTTCTGCCCGTACCAAAGAAAAACTTGCAAGCTTACCGGCGCATGGCGCAGAAAGCCAGGAAAGTATGGCGTGACCACGGCGCCCTCGAATACATCGAGTGCGTTGCCGACGACGTGAAGCCGGGCAAGCACACGTCGTTCCCGCAGAGCGTCAAGCTCAAGGCCGGCGAGACGGTGGTGTTCGCCTATATCGTCTATAAGTCGCGCGCCCAGCGGGACCGGGTCAACGCCAAGGTCATGAAAGACCCGGCGCCTGGCGAAGATGATGGACCCCAAAGCCTTGCCTTTCGACGGCAAGCGCATGTTCTGGGGCGGATTCAAGGTCCTGGTCGACGCCTGAGCGTACGACATCCAACTGCATGCAACGAACCTGATGAGTCGGCGCAGATGACAACTGACTTCGTCCAATAGGTCCCGCAACCGTCCGACAAGCACCATGCGGAGGATCTCACCATGCTCAAAATAGTCCTCATCTCCCTCGCCGTTATCATCGTTGTATTCATCGTCATCGTGGCTCTGCAGCCGAAGGAATTTCGCGTCGCGCGGAGTACCACGGCCTCCGCCCCTCCGGCCGCCCTATTTGCGCAGGTGAACGATTTTCATAGATGGGAAGCATGGAACCCGTGGGGGAAAATCGATCCGGCGATGAAGCAAAACTACGATGGCGCGCCGGCCGGTGTCGGCGCGATTTACAAGTGGGTCGGTAACAAAGAAGTGGGCGAAGGACGCATGACGATCATTGAGAGCCGTCCAAGCGATCTGATTCGAATCAAAATGGAATTCTTCAAGCCCTTCGCAGGCAACAGCACAGCGGAATTCACCTTCAAACCTGAAGGCAATCAAACCGCCGTGACGTGGAGCATGACCGGTACAAAGAATTTCATGGCCAAGGCGATCCACTTGTTCATGAGCATGGACAAGATGATCGGCGGCCAATTCGAGAAGGGTCTGACTGAGATGAAATCGATCGTGGAGTCTCCATCTAAGCAATAGCGCGGCGACTTTCCGAGCCAATGGGCTTTCATCAGGGTTGGGGCGAAAGCCTGGATCGTCTCGTGGCGCTCGTAACAAAGATCTGAAAAGAGGACACCATGGAAACGACCACAACAATGCACGCGAGCAATTCAGATGCTCAATCCGCTCCCCTCTCGAAGGGGAGACTCTGGACCGGGCGCATCATGAGCGGCTTGCCTGCGCTGTTCCTGTTTGTGGACGGAGTCGGAAAACTGGTGAAACCCGCGCCGGTCGTGGAAGGAACAGTCCAGCTCGGATATCCCGAGAGCGTCCTTCTCGGTCTCGGCATCGTGCTTCTGGCCTGCACGATGCTCTATGTGATTCCGCGCACGGCCGTTCTCGGCGCGATACTGCTAACCGGTTATCTCGGCGGCGCCATCGCCACGCATGTGCGCGTGGGAAATCCGCTCTTCAGCCATGTTCTATTCCCAGTCTATGTCGCCGTGCTGATCCGAGGCGGGCTTTACCTGCGCGACGAGCTCATTCCTCTGCGGCGATAGCGTGAGCTGGGGGCGCCGCGCCGATTCGTAGAGCGAGAATTCGCAACGCGGATGTCATCTACGAACTTCTTCATTCGTCGTAGAGATGAAAATAGAATTCAGATTAAAGCAAAAGTTTAAAAGGAAACGATATGCAAAAAATCACCTCATTCCTGTGGTTCGATAGCAAAGCCGAAGAGGCTATGAATTTTTATGTCTCCATTGCCTCGACGATCAATATTTGTGCGGTATCTTGGGACAGACGCCGGAGATGTGGTTTCTGCCCATAGATTGATGCCGTGTCCTCTCGCATCATCGAGCCGTGAAGATTCTCGCGAAACCTCCTAGGAGAAATCTATGGGCATTACGATTGAGATTCCGGAAAGCAAACAAGCGCTGACGGAATTCGTGCAATTTTACGATCAGGTCTACGCGTATCGTGACGCCCGCTGGCCGGCGCCGCTAGAGTTGCACCTGCCGATCCTTGCCGGCAAAAATCCCTTTACCCAAGGCCGAAGCATCCGGCCGTTTCTCGCCCGAACCGGAAGTAAAATCATTGCGCGAGCCGCTGCGGTGATGGATGAACGCTACAACCGTCATTGGCAGGAGCGCCTCGGGCATATCATCATGTTCGAGGCGATGCCGGACGCTCGCGAGGCGACGCAACTTCTCATGAACGCGGCTTGCCAATGGCTCAGAGAGCGAGGCGCTGAAGCTGCTCGGGCAGGCTTCGGTTTGCTGGATTTTCCCTTTGTGATTGACGATTACGAGTCTCTCCCGCCCGACCTTGCGCGCCAAAATCCCGATTACTACCACCGGCTTCTCAAGGATGCCGGCTTCGAATCGGAGAAAGGTTGGGTTGACTATAAGATCGGGATTCGACCGGAATTGGTTGAGCGGTGGGAGCACGCGCTGGAGCGCGCGCGCCGTGCAGGATATGAGATCGTGCCGCTCAAAGATGTTCCTGAGATTCGCCGCATTAGTGAATTCACCGACACCTGGAAGGACACGTTCAAGGCCCATTGGGGCTTTACATCACTGAGCGAGGACGAGATTTCTCTCCTGTTCGAGGCTTTCAAACCAGCCGGCGTATTCGACACGTCCGTGATCGCATACCATAATGCAGTGCCGGTGGGCATGTTGTTTGTAGTTCCGGAGGTCAGCGCAACAGCGATCGTCAAGCCTAGCCGGGTTCTGAAGGATTCCGAGAAGCTGAATATTCTTGGCATCGGCGTCCGCGAATCGGCTCGCGGACAAGGCGTGAATCTCGCGATGGCTGCGTACGCATACCTGGAGCTGGTTCGTCGCGGTGCGAAGTACTTGAGCTACACACTGGTTCTTGATGACAACTGGCCCTCGCGCCGAACCGCCGAGAAGCTCGGCGCCTTCGTATGCGCCAATTACATGGTGTACCGGCGAAACTTCCGGCGATGAAAACGGAACAAGCGCCGGGGTAACTGCCAAACTCGAAGAACCCCATGCCGCACCTGTCGCTCGAAAAGGTCATAATGCGTTGCGCTCATTCGCCTCGCAGCAAGGTAGACGCTTGGAGTATTGGAGTGCAATGGATTCAAACCCATTACTCCAACACTCCAACACTGCCGTTTAAGAATCACCGCGGCTCATTCGTGACGATGACGTATTCCGAACTCACAAGCGCCGTTCCGCCACCCGAGAACGTTGCTCAGGTGGTGGAGCATTTTTTCCGGCACAAGTCCGGAAAAATGATTTCTACTCTCACCCGGGTCTTTGGCATCGAACATCTTAACCGCGCCGAGGACGTGGTGCAGGAAACGTTGGCCAGGGCGTTGCAGCGCACGTCAAATGTGCGCGACACAAATGAGATCCAGATCCCTAAGAGCGTGACGAGTTACTGGAGTTACAAGATTTGACTACTTGATGACTCGATACCTGTGAGATGTCACGCAGCTCTCAATTTCATCGGTTGTCAGCGGTTCCTTGAACATCTCGTTGCGCATGTAAACTCGTTGCAGGCTCACTTCACGCACGGCTTTTTTCATGCGCGCCAGATCCTGTGGGTTGCGAACAGCCCGTGCCGCTTCCTGCGCGGCTTTCCTATAATGGTTCTTCTCGTCTTGATAGATGACTTCCATTGCGTTCGCGATCATTCTTTCGAGGCGCCCGCCCCTTAGCTTTCTGCCTTCTCGAAACATCCGTGCGCCACCGCCTTCGGTGACGAGCACGGCCGCTTTATCGACCGGCGAGCCCGAGTTCGTATAGCCCCTGCGTAGCTCGCCGAGTTTCTTCTCCTGCGCCAGTTGAAAAGTATCTTCGGCGGAAACCGGACGGCCCAGCAGATACTCGAGCACGTCAGCCATGAGCACGTAATGATTGAACTCTTGCGTCAGCTGTTCGAGGAGCGAGTGATAGTCGTGGCGTCCGATGGTCTTGTCGATCTCGGAGAAACTCGCCACCAGATTATTCAGTTCCTTCTGCAAACCCGTAAAATAGCCGTCCACCGGATGAAGCTCCTTCCATAGCTGCGCCTTGAGCCAGAAAATATGATCCTCGCGAGCCGGCTTGCTCTTGAAAAATCGCCGAACGATCGTCGCCTCGGTTTCCCAGTAAGGCAACGCAGTCGCAATAAGGTCTTGTTCGACTGTTTTCATGGGTCTTTTGTCTTCATACGGCGCTCGCGTCATTTCCGAAAACCGCCGGTCATAGACGCCCTAATCCAGCGGTGGTCAATAAATATCAACATGGAAACAATCCTTTGAGCTGTCGAATAGCTCAATCAGGAGAAAGTTTCCAGACCGGGCGCCGCGCCCGTCGATGAGAATTCGGCTCAAACAGGATTCTCCGCCTTGCCGATTTTCGACAATTTGGCTATACGAATGTCGAGCCATCACGTTCCGAGGATCTCAACATGACCCAGCAGCCATTCACCTGGCCGAACCAAGCGCGGGTCGCCTTTGTGCTCGGCATCGCATTTGAGGCTTGGGACCGAACCAAGCCGACGACGGGTCGCGGACTGCAGCGCGGTTCGATACCTGCCAACGCGGTCTGCCGGCGCGATTATTCCACCGAAACATTTCGCAAGTTCGGCGCCAAAGTCGGTTTGCGGCGCCTGCTGGATATCTGCGACCGGTACGATTTAAAAGTCAGCATGCCGATCAACGGACTGACTTGCGAATACTATCCGGAGCTGGTCAAGGAAGCCCACCGGCGCGGACATGAGATGATCGCCCATGGCTGGGATCAAGGCGAGTACCTCTACATGCTGACGCGCGATCAGGAACGGGAAAATATTTTTAGAACGGTGGAGGCGATCACCCAAGTGACCGGCGAGCGGCCGTCAGGCTGGTCGTCGCCGGGCGTACGTTCCACGGACCACACCCTGGAGCTGAATGTCGAGGCGGGCCTGACGTACAATTGCGATTACCACGACGACGAGATGCCGTATCCTCGGAAGATCGGCGATAAAACGCTCATCATGATTCCGCATCAGTATACGATCAACGATCATCGCATGGAGGAAGAAGGCACGCGCCACGAATTCTTCGAAAAATTCAAAGACGAATTCGATTATCGCTACAAAATCGGCGCGGAAAATCCGACGATGATGAACGTCATCTCGCACGCCTATCTGAGCTCGCGCATTCCGGTGATCGATACTTTTGAGCAAATCATCGCTTACGCCAAAAGCCATAAAGAGGTTTGGTTCGCCCGGCGCGGCGATATCGCCGCCTGGGCGAGAAAGTATTACGATCCCAGCAATGCTCCTTAGCCCACCGCAACCAGGGGAATAAGAAGAAGAATTCACCACGAAGGCGCGAAGCACAAGAAGGGTGAAGATAGGGGTGACCGGCCGGTCGCCCCTACAACTTCGTACTACTATCGTTGAGAACTTGCGCAGCTTGCGCAAATCTTACGGATTCGAACCCTTTCGAAATCGGATAATCCTCCCGCAAAGGCGCAAAGACGCCAAGTTCAGAACAATATTTCTCTTTTCTTTGCGGCCTTTGCGTCTTTGCGGGAGATACTTCGATGCTTTTGGTTGCGGCTCTGCCGCGCTGGGTCCTTCGTGGTGGTCTAGCTTTGGTGCGCTGGAAAATTGCATGATGCGTGTATTACGCTACACCTGCTCCTGCACGCCGAATCGTTTGCCGATTGTCTGCCCGAGGAAGACGAGGACTATCAATAACGCGAAGATCAGCACGCCGAAAGCGCTGAGTTGCGGGAATGACCCATTTTCCCAGAGATCGTAGATCACCACCGACGCCGTGCGGTTTCTCGACCGCGCCAACATGAGCGCGATCGTCAATTCGCGGTACGCGTGTACCATGACCCAGAACCAACCGGCCATGAGGCCAGGGCGAAGCAACGGCAAATAGATGCGGCGAAAGTTGCGCCACCATCCTCCTCCCGCCACCGCGGCGGCCTCCTCCAGCTCGGTATGAATTTGCAGCATCGACGTCGAAACGAAGCGCAGCGCCACCGCCATATACCGGGTGACGTAGGCCAGGACGATAATCGTCAGGGTGCCAAGGACGGGCAACGGAACCAGCAGGTAGAACCATAAGAACGCCGTGCCCAACACGACGCTCGGCATGGCGATGGGCGCAAAGCCGAGAAAGTCGATCAGCTTGCGGCCGCGCATGCGCGTTTTGTGTACGAAATAACTCATGACCGACACCAACACCATGACCGCCGTCGCCGAACCCAGGCCGACCAGCGTGCTGTTCCACATCGGGTCCAGGGAATAGACAGGATCGCGAAGGATCTCGTAATAATTGCTGAGACTCATGCTCTGAAATACTTCGAGGGAAGGCGGCTGATAGCGCCGCAGCAGCGAAGCGTAGAGCATCACCAGAAAGGGCAGCCCGGTGATCAGAAAAACGAGCAACAGACTCAGCACACAAGTGACATAGCGCCAGCGTCCGAGATCAATGCGGCGCGGCCGGAAATCTTTGCCGGTGACCGTCTGGTAGCGCTCGCCGTGCCGCACGAGACGAAAATAGACGGCCAGGCAAACGGCGCACAAGATCAGGATTGCGATGGAATAGGCGCCCGAGAGTCCCCAGTCCGTCGGCGTTCTGGCCGTGTTGAAATAAATCTCCGTCGTGAAAACTCTCACTCGGGCGCGCCCGCCGAGCAGCAGCGGCACTTCAAAAGTTTCTACGGTATAGATCAGAAGCAGCATGACGGCAGCGCCGACCGCGGGCAGAATCAACGGGAGAGAAATTCTTCTGAGCGTCGACCAGTGCCCCGCGCCGGCAACCGATGACGCTTCTTCGAGGCGCGGGTCCATCGACTGAAGCGCGGCCGAAAGAAGCAAATAAGCGAGCGGCGTTATCTCGAGGGAATGAACCCAAACCATCCCCCAGAACGAATAAACGTTCAGCATTCGCTTCATCCCGGTTATGGCCTCTAAGGCGTGGTTCAGAACGCCGATGCTCGGGCTCGCCAGGAGGATCCACGAGACCGTGATCAAGATACCGGGAATAATAATGCGCCCGAGCGTGATGACGCCGATCAGCCGGGCGAAAGGCGTGTTGGTACGATGAACTACCCAGGCAAGAAATGTCCCGAGTCCGAAGGAAAGCGCCGTGGAGGCCAGCGCGAAGTAGAGCGTATTCCATGTCGCCTGCCAAAAATCTCGGGAGCCGAAGGCGCGCGCATAGTTGGCGAGCGAGAAGCTTAGATCGAAAAATCCCGCCTCCCCCGGTCTCTCGACCTTAAGGCTGGTCCATACGACCATCAACAGCGGGATGACGACCTGGTAAACGAGGATAAGAACAACGAGCGCCAGCGCGAGCTTGCCACCGTCCAGCGCAATCCGCCGACCCACGCCTGACACGCCGGCTCCCATGTCCATCGGTTGATCAGCGGGGACGGATTATTTCTTTTTACCGATGTGCTGTTTCCAATAATTGTGCAAGCGATCGACGATTTCCTCGCTGAGATAGCCAAAAGTGACGACGTTGATGTTGTCGGGAAGATAGGGATGCTTGCCGACGAGCGGGCCGCGGAATTCGTCGGCGACATATTTTTGGCTTTCTTCGGAAAGCGTCCAATCGCTGAACAGCGCGGCGGCATGGGGGTTCTGAGTATTTTTGTTAATGATCATCGCGCCGGCGTAGGCGAGAATCGGCGCGGAGTAGACAATAGCGTAAGGCGTCTTGGGGTCCTTTTTCTTTTCCTGCGCTCCGACGTAGAGGAAGTTATCGCCCTGGATCGCATGATCGCCCGAGAGCATGAGGTTCATGCGCTGCGTGTGACCCCGCTGGATGATCGGTTGATTCTCCCCCATGCACTTGAGCCACGCTTGGAATTTCTCATCGCCCATCATCACGTATAATCCGACCATGAAGCGGGTCTCCGGCGGATCGAAAGAGACCTGGCCTTTGTAGGCCGGGTTGCACAGATCCTGCCAGCTCTTTGGCGCCTTGTCCGAAGGAATTAAACTCGTATTGTAAGAGATGCCGTGCTCGCTCCAATACCACGGCACCCACTGATTTTGCTTGTCGAGAAAGCCCTGGAACTGGTTCGGCACCCTCCTCGTCGCCGGCGTTGGATAATTGGCGACAAGCTTTTGCTTCAAGATCACCGGCATGTCGGGGACCGCTAGACTGATGGTGTCGGTGAGATGGCGTCCCGCAGTTTCTTCGGCGATGAAGCGCTCCGCTGCATCTTGAGAACCCATGTCGGCCATTTCGACTTTGACGAACGGATAGCGCTTTTCGAACAGGCGGACATGGCCGCGCGCCAGTTTGCCTCTGAAGGTGTGAATGAAATTGAGCCTCCCTTCCTTGCGGGAGCCTTCTTCGAGCCGCTTTTCCCGCTGCTCCGGCTTCAACTTGGCCAACTCGACAAAGAGTTGCTCAGGAGATTGAGCGGCGGCGGCGTATAAATAATCGACCGGACTCAGCGCCAGCACGGCGCCCGCGATCACGACCATCTTCAAGCAAGCAATGACCTGTTTCATCATGTCAGCTCCTTTTTTCCGAATATCCCGCAATCCTGGTTTGCGTTGTCCAGCAAACCCTCGCGATAAGTTCGCATCGTTGTCGAATAGCGCAATCGGCAGAAACTTTCCAGCCCTGTCTTTTCGCTTGGTTTTCTGATTATTTGAGAAACTTTCGGAGTCGTCCGATAAGCGGTAAACGTTCGGCCCGCCTGGATTCGGACAGACCGCTCGGCAACCGTCTGGGTCGGGTTCTGATGCCGAATCCGGCAAAGATTCAGTTCGCTGTCATGATTTCCCTTCCGTGAAAAGGAATGAGGCGCGAGGCGAGCGTCGGCCCAATAGTCGAGAGAGGCAAGCCAGCTACCTCGGTCCGGAGCATTCAGAAAGTTCCATTCGTTCGATTCGGTCAAAGCAAACGCGCGCGCTTGACTAACGAGTTCAGGCGCGCAGCAGCGGGCGCAGGCTGCGCACGTCGCGCACCTTGTCGAGATTCCAAACCGTGTCGCAGAGCTTGCGCGCGCGCAAGCGGCCAATTACTGGAGCTGTCAAGTCGTAGCATTTTTCGTCGACCTCGGTCCGCTTCATCGGATTCTCGGCGCTGCCGCGCACGGCCTGAGTATGATGCCTAAGCTCGCGACCGTCGCGCAGCGTGATCTCGACAATTCCTTGCCGGCTCGGCATCGCCGCGGACAGCGCGTCGTCGCCGTGCAATTCGATGCGGCTGCGCAACGCTAACACATCGCGCGCGATCATGCGCTTTTCGTCGTGTGAGGATGCAAAGGTAACGTTGCCGTCGGACAACATGACCGCGCACATATGCTGCATGCAGATGTCGGGCATGGCGCGGTTATCCACCGTATTCGCGCCCTGGTGCGCCACGCGCACGACGACTCGCTCGACATCTTCCGCTGTGATTTTGTGCTCCTGGATGAGATCGCGCAGCGAATCGAGCGGCGCCTGAATCGGCGAGCCCACCGACCAGCGCTTGATATTGGTATTCATGATTTCATAAACGGCGCCGAGGCCGCGAGTTAATTCAGCTGGATCCGGTTTGCGGCCGTAGGCGACGAAGAAGCTGCGCTCGCCAGCGAACACGTCATCGACACCGGTGAAACCGTGGGCGACCATGGTCGCCGCCGCGACGCCGTTCCGCGCCGGCATGCCGCCGAAGTCGAAGGCCTTTTCGACGTGTTCTCCATCGCGCATCCAGCACGAGATGCCCGAGGCTTGTTGGGCGGTAAATGATAGCAGATGGCGCACCTGGCGCTCTCGGAAGCCTGCCAGAGCGCCGGCCGCCGCGGCGGCGCCGAACATCGGCCCGAAGCTGTGCGTCGAATGGCCGTCCTCGCGGAACCGGTGCGCGTCGAGGGATTGCGTCAAGCGGCAGCCGACGTCGTAGCCGAGCGCAACCGCGCGGAGCAGCGCTGTGCCGTTTTGCCGCTCACGCTCCGCCATGGCCAGAGCGGCAGGCACGATACCGCAGCCCGGATGAGTCTGTGACGGGGCATGGGAGTCGTCGGTTTCGTCGGCATGCGCGAGCATGCCGTTGGCCAACGCGGCGTTCACCGCCGTGGTACTGAGATTGCTGCCGATCACACAGGCTTCTTTGACGCCGCCGAGCGATTTGACATAGCCGATCGCTTTCTGCCCGGGCGCGAGTCGAGACCCGGAGACCATCGCGGCGATCGTATCGAGGACATGGTGTTTGGTCTCTTCGACGACGGCTACAGGAAGCGCCGTGCGCCGCGCCGACGCGATGTAAGCGCTTAGCTCGCGCATCATCGGTGAGATAGGTGGCTCGGGTTTTTTGCTCATCAGATGAAAATTCGTTCAAACCGTTCAATCAGCTTTTGCAGATCCATGACCGTTCGAAAGGCTCGAACGATTCAGATATTTAGTTATTCGACATGTTCGAAAGCAGATCCTTCGTCGCTTCGCTCCTCAGGATGACACTCACCGAATAGTCGCGATCAAACTGCCTAGACTGGATTCCAGAATGGCCGTGTATCTTATCGATTCTTTTGATCGCTCAGGCGAAAACGAGGTTGCCCTGAGAGTCGCGAATCAGACCTCTTCCATCCGCCGATGAGGGCATATTCTCGGGGCCGATCTTGAGCTCGTTGATATTGACGTGGCCGTGGAAGGTATCGACTTCCAGCATGCCGTTGTCCTCGCGAACGACACCCCTGGGGTCCTTGCCATGGGCGACATCGTCCATCGCTTTGTGCCAAATCCGCCGCATCATGATGACGCCGCGGTCAGAGCTCGCCAGATGCTCGACCCGCCGCTCGGGAATCGCGCCTTGGGATTCCTGCAAGACCAAGTCTTCCAGCGCCGGAATTCCTTCCCAGCCGGAATATCTTCGTTTGTCGTAGGGCTTTTTCTCGACGGTGCCTTGCAATCCTTGCGGGAGGCCGAAAACCCAGGCGCCTTTAAAATTTCCTTGGCGCATTAAGTTATAGCGGAACAACTCGAAGTGAGTGTCGTCGATGATCCGGATCATGCCGCCGCCCTCCTGGCGTTCGTCGGTGAAATCGGGCGGAAAGCCGGAGCGGATGCCGGAGAAACGCCAGTGGATCGGCATGGCGAGGCTCCAGGTGTTGACGAATTTAGTTTCCGGGTCGCCGGTGTCGTGCACCGAGACGGTTTTCATGCCGTAATCGGTCTCGACGTGCTCGAGCGGCAACGGCGCCCAGTTTTTGATGCTGTCGTCGTTATACGGCTTGAGCGCTGGCGGAATGTCCCGCACTTCCAGAGCATGGAGGATCACGGCGTGGCCCATGTCGGCGAAGTTCTCCATCCAGTTAAGATAGTTGTAGTTGCGCACGTCGCCGTCCGAAACGCTCACTTCGCCGTCGGTGCGCGCGAGCACATCGATCTTGGACAGAGGCGGCGGATTATCCTTCTCAGGCCCCATGTAGGTCCACACAACGCCGCCCCATTCTTGGACCGGATACCAAAGATGACGAATGTTGTTCTTGAGCTCGCTGTCGCGCGGCTCCAGAGGTTGCTCGATGCAACGGCCTTGCACGTCGTATTTCCAGCCATGATAAGAACACATCAAGCCGTCTTCACGCACCTGACCGTACTCAAGCGAGGCGAGCCGGTGCGGGCAGCGGACACCCAACAAACCCGGCCGTCCCTTGCCGTCGCGAAACACCACCAAGTCTTCGCACAGCATCCTTACCGCGATCGGAATATCCTTCAGGTTCGCCGACAAACAGACCGGGTGCCAATAGCGCCTGAGCATTGCCCCGCCTCGGGTTCCGGGACCCGTGCGCGGCAGCTCTTCGAGCAGTTTTTGATACGCGCTCTGCGCCGAAGTGCCAGTTTCCGCTTTCATCCCTGACATTTATCTAACCTCCATCCCAGGTGCGCTTGGGCTGTTCCTTAAGGGAAATTATCGACGCAGGCCAACGCTGTCAACAAGCGCCTCG
The DNA here is from genome assembly GCA_050735675.1 of Binatia bacterium. GTDB lineage: Bacteria > Desulfobacterota > Binatia > UBA9968 > UBA9968 > DP-20. The sequence continues at coordinate 19,315 of JBOHVN010000025.1, forward strand.
CCCAGTGATTTAGTGTCACACTGCTATCCATAAGATCCGTTACTCAAGCAAATTCCACTTCGAAATTACTCTTCGTCAGCCATTGACCGCCAACAAGCTCGATTGCTAAAGTGCGGTTTAGATCGGCGCATGCACGCGCTTCCCAGCGACTCGGAGGTGAAAAATGGCAATCGGACTGTCACACGGCGGAACCAACGTTTACTCGGCGGCCAGCCCCTCGCGCGAGCTCTGGGTCGCAACCCAGGACGGATTGGTGCTCTTCGAGCACGAAAATAACCGTTGGCGCGAGTCGCGGCGCGCCCTGCGCGGGAGTCACATCAGTGCGATTATATTCGAACCGAATAGCGGCATCATGTTCGCCGGCGCATTTTTCGGCTCAGTGCACGCCAGCTCGGACGGCGGTAGAACCTGGGAGCGGCGCGATAACGGCATGCCAATTCACGACGTTTATAGCCTGGCGTCAAACGTCGTTGACGGCAAAGTCCGAGTTTACGCCGGAACCCAGCCGGCGCATCTTTTCGTAAGTGAAGACCTGGGGCTTCACTGGAGCGAAATTCCCTCGCTCCGCTCTGTACCCTCGGCAGCGCAATGGTCTTTCCCTGCTCCGCCGCATGTCGCTCACACCAAGTTCATCACCTTCGATCCAGACGATTCAAAAATAATTTATGCTTGCATCGAGCAGGGCGCATTCTTAAAAAGCACCGACGAAGGAAAGAGCTGGACCGAGCTCAACACCGTCGGTTTTTACCAAGACAAGAATCGCCCGGTGGAACACTTTTACGACGTGCACCGCTGCTTGATCGATCCCCGCGACCCAAGAAAAATTTATGTCACCGGCGGCGCCGGCCTCTACGTCACGGACTCCGGCGGCGGCAGTTGGGAGCGCTGGACGGCGCCTGATTGGGCAGCCGATGTTTATCCCGATGGTTTTACCTGGAACCCGAAAAATCCCGACCTCATGTTCGTCGCGGCGGCCGAGCATAACCCGACGACTTGGCGCAAGGCGGGTCCGCAGGCGCGCGCCGAAGGCAAAATTTATCGCAGCAAAGACTGCGGCAAAAATTGGCAGCGGCTCGGCGGCGGGCTGCCGGCAAGTTTGAAACATGAATTCGGCGCGCTCTGCCTCGAAGAAGCGAACGGCAACTGTTCGATCTTCGGCGGCACCACCGGCGGCGAAGTCTTTTGCAGCGAGGATAACGGCGAGCGCTGGACCTTGATCACGTCGGAGCTCGCGCCGATCTCCAAGAAAGGGCACGAAAGGTTACTGGCGGCAAGCTGATAAAAATCGCGGAAGCCAATTTTCTTTCCTCTCCCTCCTTTGGAGGGAGAGAATGAAGGTGAGGGTGGTTTCCGCGAGCATGAGCCCTCACCCTCGCCCTCTCCCGCAAGCGGGCGAGGGAATAAGTCGGCGGTCAAGATTTTTCGAGAATTTCGATGTCTTCATCGACAGACAATCCCGGCGCAACACTTGCCGGCCAACTCCTCAAGCAAAGCGAGCAGGATGCCGCGGTTACGCCCATGGACGCAGTGCTCGACGCCGCTCGCGCGGGAAACTTCACTGACGACCGCTGCTTTCGCCTTCTCGCCCGTCTGTGGACGCTCAAGCGCATGATGTACTACGTCTACGGCGGCTGGGCGCAGGGAATCAATCTAAACGAGTACCCGCCGTCCGTCGCATACCTGTTCGGCAAGCAGACTTACGATGAATCGACCCACGAGATGCAGTTTTGCGATGAAATTCTGCAGCGCCGCTGGGCGCGCACGCAGCAGCAGTTATTCGCGCATGCCTACGGGCAATTCGGCACAGCGACGCGCACCGGCGCTTATATTTTCTGCCTGCGCGCGTTGGCCAACTATCCGCAGAACGTGCGCATCGCCGCACTGAATCTCGGACCGAAAGTGATCGAGCTGGTCTGGACGGAAAAATTCGCCAAACTTTTCCCGGACGAAGCCATGCACGCGATCTTCCAAAGCCAACTCGCCGAAACCCGCAGCCACGTACTGATGGGAAAATTTCAAACCGAACGTTTCATTCACAAGACAGTCGACGCCGAGTTGGCAAGGCGCCTGTGCGCCGAGACCCGACGTGACTATTTGTTTTTTCTGGAAGAAACCGCGCGCTTTGCCTTGGGCATGGAGAAAGAAAAAGCAGGAGAAGTGAGCGTATCGGGCGATATCGATTGACCAACGCCCGTTCAAGGGTTCAAGGTTCAAAAGTTCAACGAATTCCGACCTTGAACCCTTGAACCTTTGAACTTTGAACAAGGAATTTATGCCCGGTTTAAAGATCGACCACGAAAAATGCACCGAGTGCCGCATGTGCTACGTGGTGTGCCGCGAGATCAACATCAACGCGGTCGTCGTCTCACCCACATCCCAGCACTTTTTGGAAATAGACGAGCGTTGCACCTATCCGAAGTGCACGGTCTGTTTAATGTATTGTCCGGCCGAGGGCTCGATCGTTGAAACGGACACCGGCCGATCCATGGTGCCCCCGCCGCCGGAAGTCTGGACGGAGAACCGGCGATGGCCGAGGTAGCAGATTAAAGAAGGTTTCCTCCCTGAGGTCGACATGACAACTTGCTAGGTCGACATGACAACTTGCTAGGTCGACACTTCAAATGCCCTCTGTCACCTCGAACCCTTCGATACTGACTCAGGGTAAACTCCGTGAGAGATCTTGAGCGAATTCGACCTTGAACGTTTGAACCTTGAACCCTTGAACGGGCGAATGATCTTGAACGAACGGCTTGAAGGATTTGAACGACTGGAACTATTGGAACGTTTGGAACAGAGGTTATCGTGCAACCCATTCTCAAAGATTTTTTAGATAAGTGGGTTTATCCGACCGGATTCACCGGTGCGGGGGTCGAGTTCCGCCTCCGTCAAACCGAGCGCTGCCTGCCGCTGTGGGACAAGCTCGTCGGCCAGGCGATTGAGTTCGCGGAAAGAGATCTCAAATCAGGCAGCGCAGAGTACAAGGCCGTGCGCGCGCGCGCCGGCTATGCCGCCGAAGGGCCCTTTATGTCGCTCAAGCAAATGTCGACGCAGATTCTCTCGGTCACCGTCAACGAGCAGCCGAAATACATCGATCTCCAGCGCATGCGCGCGCGGCAAATCTGGGACGAGGTGAAGCATGGCCAACTGCATGCCGACGTGCTCCTGCGCGGCGGCTTTATCAAACGCGAAGAGGAATTGATGGACGACCCGCGCGCCAACACCCAGCCCAAGCTGTCTTACTTCGGCATGACGGCGATGTTCCCGCATATTCACCCGTTGGCGCGCGCCGGCCAGCACTATTACAACGAGTCCATGGCTTGCCTCGGCATCGCCGCCACGCTCAGCGTCATCGACGACGATCTGGTGCGCCATCAACTGCACAGCCAGAAAGCCGAAGAAATGATGCACTTCATGGAAGGTAAGTATCAGATCGACGCCTACGCGCTCACGCCGGAGGATCAAAAACCGATCGAGGAGGTCTTCGACTTCCTCCTCCGCCCCTGGGCGCCAGAGCCGAGCCGGGCCTTGGGCGGATCGCAGTGAGCAATGGAATAAGCCCGCAAGCGGCGGAGTGTCAGACCTCGGCAATGAAACTGGTCTTAAGACGTCACCCCCGAATGTTTTTATCGGGGGTCCAGCTCCGAACTCGCCTGGATTCCCGCTTAAAGCATGCGGGAATGACGGATTGCGGATAGGCAATTTACTTTACGCAGCAATCTGCGGGGGAGCCGCTCCACAGAGATGGAGCTCATCATGAAAGTCAAAATCGTCGAAACGCTCTGCATCGCCTGCGGTCTTTGCCGCGAAGTCTGTCCTGAGCGCGCCGTCCATCCCAAGATGCAAGATATCCATCATATGTACGAAGTAATCGAAAATGAATGCACCGGCTGCGGCGACTGTCTGCCCTACTGCCCCGAGCCGGGCGCGCTCAAGGAATACGAGCTTACGGGGATTACCCGCTAATCTTTCTTGACTTCCCTTCTGCGGCCGCACTAAAGAAGAAACTCTCAAAGGTACCGGAGGATCTCGGCCATGAGTGACAGCGATCCGCGCACCCGCAGTTTGTCTGAAACCGCCGCCGCACGAGGCCCCCATCGTGCACTCTTTACCAAGGGCGGCCCGCCGAACTACGTGGAGAAATCTCTGGCCGCGGCAGCCGAGCCATTCAAGGGCATCACCACCGACGGCAAAGTCATCCCCGGCTTGTTTGCCGTCCAAAAGACCGGCGTCTCGACACAGCCGATCCGCGAGGCGGCGGAAGCATTCTTGGGTGCGCTCACAGCCGAACAACGTCGCAAGACTCTCTTTCCCATCGATACGGACCAGTGGCGCAAGTGGAGCAACATCCACCCGACGCTCATGCGCCACGGGATGGCGTTGTTCGAGATGACCGATCATCAACGCGACCGCGCCTTTGCGCTCCTCAGCGAGAGCCTCAGCAGAGAAGGCTTCGAGGAAGCGCTTGACATCATGCACTTGAACGAGACGGTGCAGGAAATGACCGGCCGGCTCGATGAATACGGCGAAGATCTGTATTGGCTGAGCATTATGGGCACGCCCTCGGCGACCGAGCCGTGGGGCTGGCAATGGGACGGGCACCATTTGATCATCAATTATTTCGTCCTCTGCGATCAGGTCGTGATGACGCCGGCGTTCTTGGGCGCCGAGCCGGTGCACGCCACAGTCGGGAAATACGCCGGCCGGCGAGTCTTCAAAGCCGACGAAGACCATGGACTGGCGTTGATCCGCGCGCTTTCTCAAGCACAGCACGCCAAGACGATCATCGCGCCGGAAACTTCGGGTGAGGATTTTACCACGGCATTCCGCGATAACCTTGAAATTAACTACGCCGGCATCCGCTACGACGAGCTGTCGAATACACAACACGATCTCTTGCTTCAGCTCCTCGGCTATCATGTCGGGCGCATGAGCGCAGGCCACGCTCAACTCAAAATGGACGACGTGAAACGCCATCTGCAAGACACCTATTTCTGCTGGATGGGCGGCATGGAAGACGACAGTACGTTTTATTACCGCGTCCAAAGTCCCGTGATCATCGTCGAATTCGATCACCAGCGCGGCATCGCGTTCCGTCAACGAACCAAGCCGTACAAAGACCACATTCACGTCATCCTGCGCACGCCCAATGGCAACGACTACGGCAAGGATCTCTTGCGCCAGCACTACCAATCCGGCCATCACGCGCAACGAGATTAGGCGGGGTCATTGATGTGAGATCTAATCGGAGTGTGAGCTTGGGCTCGTATAAGACGAACGGAGTTATACTAACCTCTGCTGATAAGGAGGCCCAATGTTTGAATTCGAAGGCAGACAAATTCCCGGCGAACTAAAGGAAATCGTCGACCCCAAGCGCGCCGTGCTCTTGGTTTGGGACATGCAGAACGATCAAGCCGGCGGCTCATTCAACAAAGATGCCTTGATTCGCAACGCGCCGCCGCTAATCGCTGCGGCGGCGAAAGCCGGCATCCAGACGATTTACACGCGTCAGACTCCTTTCCTGTGGAAGGACGAGGCGGCGACATGGATTCGCCGCGGCATGAGAGACCAGAAAGTTGATCACCCGAGCCAGCTCAAGCCGCGCCGCCTCTACGGCAGCTTCGGCTGGAACATCATGGAGCCTTTCAAGCCCGGCCCGGATGATATCGTGATCGACAAGCGGCGGCCAAGCATGTTCATCGGCAATGAATTCGAAACCATCATGCACAACCGCGGCGCGTCCACGGTCGTGATGATCGGCTGCACCACCGACGGCGGGGTCGAGATGACGGTGCGCGACGGCCACAATCGCGGGCACCTCATGGTCATCGTGCGCGACTGCGTCGGCACCTACACCGAGGAGGGCCACAACGCCGCGCTCAAACGCATCGAGCGCTTCGCCGATGTCGTCGACTCGAAAGAGCTGATCGAGATCTGGCGGCGCTAGGCCGTCATGGCGTCTCACTCTAGAAGTGTGTCATTTCGAACGAAGTGAGAAACCTTTCTGAAGGAGGCAAACGCATTGGAGTGATGGGGAGTACTGAGTATTGAAATGATGCGCGAATCACATCCAACACTCCATCACTCCAGTACCCCAACAACACTTCCTGCGCTCGGTAATTTTTACCCGGTTGCGAACGGTCCCCCGAACGAGTTAAAAATGTGGCAACATTCGCATTGCCGCAAAGGAGAAAACCATGAGTGAAAATAACGGCAAGAAGGCGCTCCACGTCGCCACGTTTTCCGGGTGGTACCGTTTCGAGCAGGAGGGCAAAGAATTCCGCCAAGCCAAACGCGACCTGACCTATTGGACGCTCACCTGCATGTCCGTCGATCCGGCGAACCCGCAAAAGATCTATGCCGGCAGCGAACACTCCGGGCTTTTCTACACCGAGAACGGCGGCGCGCGCTGGAAGCGCGCCGAACCCAACACGCCAAAGATGATGCTGTTCTCGGCGCTGGCGCTAAACGGCGGTGTGATGGTCGGAACCATTCCCTCCGCCGTGTACCGCAGCAAGAATGGCGGCTGGGAAGAATTGGAAGGCGTGCGCGTCAACAGCACCGGAGCAAATTTTCCACCCAGCCCGGAGCTTCAGTCGCGCACCCGTTATCTCACCTTCGATCCGGTTGCGCCGGAACGGCTCTACTCCGGCATCGAAGTCGGCGGCATGCTCGTCAGCGACGACAGTGGTTATAGTTGGAAGGCGGCCAATGAAGGCCTGACCGACATGGATATTCACGAGGTGCTCGCCAGCGAAGCGAATCCGGGCATGGTCTACCTGGCTTGCGGCGAAGCGTGCTTTCGGAGCTTAGACCGCGCCGGCCATTGGGAAGATATTTCGCCGAAAACTCATGATTACGGCACCGCGGTGGCCGAAGACAAAAAGGGCGTCGCCTACGTGGGTTGTGCGAAGGGACGGCCGAATTTGTGGATCCGCGAAGAAGGCGCCAACGCCGCCATTTTCCGTAGCGGCGACAAAGGCGCAACCTGGGAAAAAATCACTGAGAATCTGAAAGGCGGCGTGATGCATATGTGCCCCACGCCCGACGGCAGCGGCATGATCGCCGGCACCTCGGATGGCAGCTTACTCCTGATCGACGACGGCGGCGTGCGCGAAGTCGCCAGCGGGTTGCCGTTTGTTACGTCGGTGGAATTGGGGGCCTGACAACATAGGTAGGGGCGCAGCATGCTGCGCCCCTACAGGCGACCAACAGAGGAATTCTTGCATGAAGGTTTACACTTTCTTCCGCAGCTCGGCGTCTTACCGCGTTCGCATCGCGCTCAATCTAAAGGGGCTCAGCTACGAGCAGGCGCCGATCCATCTGCGCCGCGGCGGCGGCGAGCAACTGGGCGCTGCTTACAAAGCGATCAATCCGCAAGCACTCGTGCCGGCGCTGGAAGACAATGGCAAAATTCTCACGCAATCGCTCGCAATCATCGAATACCTCGAAGAAAAACATCCCGATCCGGCGCTGCTGCCGAGCGACCCGGCGGACAAGGCCCTGGTGCGCAGCATGGCAATGATCATTGCCTGCGAAGTCCATCCGATTCAGAATCTGCGCGTGATCACTCACGTCAAAAAGGAATACAACCAGACCGACGAGCAAGTAAATCGTTGGGCACAACATTGGATTGACCTCGGCCTGTCGGCGCTGGAGCAAACGATTGCCGCCCAGCCCAAGCGCGGCAAATTCTGCTACGGGAACACGCCGACGCTCGCCGATATCTGCCTGGTGCCGCAGCTCGGCAACGCCCGCCGTTACGGCTGCGATCTTTCGAAATATCCGGCGATCTTGGAAATCGAGGAAAACTGCTTGGCGCTCCCCGCCTTCGCAAACGCCGCCCCCGAAAAACAGCCCGATGCGGAGTAGTGAGTTTTAGTTCCTAGTGCGCATGTTTCTAGCTTCTAGTTTCCGGTTTCGAGTTCCTGGTTAGTGGTTCAGTTAGAGTGCCCCACGCCGAGAAAGATTCCTCGCTTTGCTCGGAATGACAACAAAGTAAGGGATCTGTCATCTCGAACGAAGTGAGAGATCTTGAGCTAACTGCGGGTCGGCTCCGGCCTTCGCCGGGGTTGCCCGGAATGACGTTTGAATTATCTTCCGAACTTCGGTTCCATGACAACAGAAACTCGTAGCCAGAAACTTTCTTAATCCCATGTTCGTCCTGAAACAATTCCTCAAAGTCTTGGTGCTCCCGCCGACACTGTGGTTGCTCATGCTGCTGGCGGTGCTGGTGTTCTGGCGTCGCGCCTGGTCGCGCAAGTTGTTGCTGTTCACCGTCTTGCTGATTTTCGCCTTGCACAGCGGGCTGGTGAATTATGCCTTGCGCTATCCGCTCGAGTCGAACTACGCGCCCGTGCTCGATCCCACCAAGGTAGGCCTGTATGACGCCATCGTGGTTTTGACCGGCGGCATCACGCCGGCCGGCGGGTTGATTCCGTTTTCGACGATCAATCAATCCATGTTTCGCCGTCTGGACGAAGCCTGGCGTCTCTATCGCATTCAACCGAAACCGATTATCGTATCCGGCGGCCACGTCAATCCGTTTACCCCAGACAAGGGCGAGAACAAGATTGCGCGGGATTATTTGGTCCGCTGGGGCGTGCCCGCCAGCGACGTATTGGGCGAAGCGAGATCGCGCGACACTTTCGAGAGCGCCGTCGAGGTGCAAAAACTCTTAAAGCAAAAAGGCTACAAACGTTACCTGTTGGTCACTTCCGCTGTGCACATGCCGCGCAGCATGCTGGTTTTCTCGAGGCTCGCGCCGGAGCCGGTTCCGGCGCCCGGCGACTTTTCCCTCGGCGTGATCGAATTGACGCCCTTCAGTTTCTTTCCCGGCGAGCACGCGGCAAGCGAACTTACCGGCGCGTTGAATGAATACCTCGGCATGATCAATTACCATTGGCGCGTGCGCTTTTCCCATCCTTAAGGCGCAGTTACTCGCAGAAACAAGAGCCGCGCCAAACTCAAGTTGCAAATCGCGGGCAGAATGATAGAGAAGGCGTTGATCTAACGCGCGAGCGCGCGATAGTGCCGCCCGTTGGTTGAAATTCGGAGATCGAGCCATGCTGCCGCGACAAGAAAACGATTTACTCACCCAGGTCGGCGCCCGAAAGCCGTTGGGGGAGCTTATGCGGCGCTACTGGATTCCCGCGCTGTTGTCGGACGAAATCTCCGAGCGTGACGGCGCGCCGGTGCGCGTTCGCTTGCTCGGCGAAGATCTGGTGGCCTTTCGCGACAGTCAGGGGCGCGTCGGACTTTTGGATGAACATTGCTCCCACCGCGGCGCGTCGTTGTTCTTCGGCCGCAATGAAGAATGCGGACTGCGCTGCATTTATCACGGCTGGAAATATGATATCGACGGCAATGTCTTGGAAACTCCGGCGGAACCCTCCGGCAGCACGCTAAAAGACAAAGTCCATCACACCGCCTACCCGTGCAAGGAAGCCGCCGGCATCGTCTGGAGTTATCTCGGTCCCAAAGAAAAAGTGCCCCTGCTGCCCAGCTACGAATGGCTGAATCTGCCGCCGGATCATTTATACGTCACTAAATCACTGCAGGACTGTAGCTGGCTCCAAGGGCTCGAAGGCGAGTGCGATTCCCCCCATCTATCGATCCTGCACCAAGCATTTTCCGTACGACAACGGGGCGGCGGCGATCCCGACATGTATGCCGCGGACTCCGCGCCGACGCTCGAAGGGATGGAAACCGACTATGGCGTGCGGATGATTTCCTGTCGCAAAGCCGACGCCGACACGATCTATTTGCGCGTTTCCAACATTGTCCTGCCCTGCCACGGCTTTATTCCCACCGGCGGTCTCAAGGGCAATGCCGAGGGTTACACGATTCACTCGCATGTCCCGATCGACGATGAGCACAGCATGCGTTACAACATTCACTTTCGGCGCAACCGGCCGATCCGCGCCGAAGAGCGGCAACACGAGCGCGAAATCGGACCGGATTTCAAAAAAATGCGCAACTTGCAAAACAACTACCTTCAGGACCGCGCCGAACAGCGCCAGGAGACCTTCACCGGCATGGGCCGGATTTTTCTCGTCCATGATTCCTGCGCGACCGAGAGCATGGGCCCGATCTATGACCGCTCCCAGGAACATCTCGGCGTCAGCGACAAGACCGTCATCGCCGTGCGCAAATTCCTGTTGCAGTGCGTCAACGGCATCGCTTCCGGTCAAGTTCCGCCGCATGTGATTTTCACCCCCGAACAGAACGATCTGCGCCACGTGGCGTGCATTGTCGCCAAAATCCCCTCAACCCAAGACCCCAAGGCGTTCGTCACCGAGCAGTTGAAGAAAGAAAAGTACTGGGAGACCGCGAGCGAGTGACTCCCACTTGACTCGCAACCCCACTTCGGTCAGGCCACCATTGAGGCTCGAATCTGTCATCTCGAAATCTTCGGCAAGGCTCGGGACGGGCTCGGTGAGAGATCTTTTTTACAAGTCACGTTCCCGGAAGGATTTCTCAGCGGAGTTTATCCTGAGGCCGTCGAAGGGCTTCGAAATGACTGCCGATAACTAAATTACCCGGCAGTGTAAATTATACGCAGGAGGTTCCATGCGAGTCGTCGATGTCATCAGTGAAATCCTTAAACGCGAAGGCGTGGAGTTCCTGAGCTGCTACCCGACTAACACGCTCATCGAAGCCGCGGCTTCCGCCGGCATCCGGCCCATCGTCTGTCGCCAGGAGCGGGTCGGCGTCGGCATCGCCGACGGCTTCACCCGGGTCACCAACGGTAAACGCATCGGCGTTTTCACCATGCAGGCGGGGCCGGGCGCCGAGAACGCATTTGCCGGCATCACGACGGCGTACTCCGACTCCGTTCCGGTTCTTTTGCTCCCCGTCGGTCACGCGCGCGAGACTTCTCAGGTTTTTCATTTCTTCCGCTCGGTCCAATCCTACGCTCCGGTCACCAAGTCGGCGGAAGAGATCACGCTCGCCAGCCAGGTGCCCGATGTCATGCGGCGTGCTTTCAGTCATTTGAAGATGGGAAGACTTGGCCCGGTGCTAGTGGAAATTCCCAACGACGCCGCGGTGGAAGAGTTTCCCGGAGCGGCGCTAAACTATGCCCCCGTTAAACGTACGGTCAGCCGAGCGGATACCGGCGCTGTCGCTGAAGCGGCGAAAGTCCTCGCGCAAGCCCAAGCACCGGTCATTATCGCGGGACAGGGCGTGCTCTACGCGGAAGCCTCGGACGAGCTCGTCGAGCTTGCCGAGCTGTTACACGCGCCGGTCACCACGCCGCTCGAAGGTAAAAGCGCCTTCCCGGAACATCACCCGCTCTCGCTCGGCACCGGCGCGGGCGTGATGCCCAGACCGGTTCACACGTTTCTACAAAAAGCCGATGTCATCTT
>JBOHVN010000026.1:0-34178 GCA_050735675.1 Binatia bacterium
CGTTATCCCGAACCCGATAGCGCGAGCAGCCATTCTCCGTCGCCCGCCCATCGACGTTACAGAACCAGCCGCCGTACTCGAACAGCATGCCCCGGATCCATTTGTTCTTGATCTGCGAAAACGGCTCAATGCTCAAATAAGCATTATAGTCTTTTCGGTCGGTGTTGACCTGCAAGCCCTCGCCCTCTTCACCGTACGAACCAAAGCCCACTTGAAACCGGCTGATCCGCCCCGGGATGCCGATGCCGGATAGCGAGCGGTCATCCCAGGTAAGATTCATACCATAGCTCGCGCTGCCGGTGTTAAAGCCCATGTTCTGGGTGAACATGTCGTACTCGGCCTGGGCGCCCACCGAGCCCGAGCCCTGCCGCGAGCGGCTCACCGGACCCGAATTGGTGGTGTCCATGCCGAATTGCAACACCGGTAGCAAGGGATGAAGCTGCTCGGCGTCGAAGTAAATGACGCCGCGCTGAAGATCGGTGTTGCCGGCGAAGCCGTCGAGGTCAAGCCGCCAGTCGATCTGCCATAGACAGTTACTGAGACAGAGGTAAAACTCCGGCCGGAACCGCCGCCCTTCCAACTCGCCCTGGCTTCTCCCGACCTGATCGCGCCCGCTCAGAAAGTTCAAGCGCATGTGGGCTTCGAATGAATGACGGAACGACCAGGACTTGTCCGCCGCTTCGATCAAGACACCGTTGCCGGGACGATAGCTGAAACTCGGCATCGCCGCGGCCGCCGCCGTCGCCTCTTTCTTAAGCTCGATCTGCTGTTCTTTTAGCTGCGTGAGCTCCTGCTCGAGCGACCTGATCTTCTCATCGACGCTCTGCGCCGAAGCCGGGGCCGCAGCAAAAAGCACGGCAGCAAGCAGCGCTAATTTGACGAACCTCTTCTTCATTTTGCCTCCTTAGTTTTCCTAAATGCTATTTTCGAATGGATCGCCTCTGCGAATCCGGAACCAGACGTCCAGCGCCCGATTTCATTCTCGAAGGTTGTACTTGACTAGGACCGTTTTCATCAATACGCGAGTAGTAGGATTTTTGATACTTTGACTAGGGACATGATTGGTTTTCTACGACTTACGTCCTAACCGGATGGAAATTTTGCCCTATTTGGATGGTCTTGGAATCCAGTAGCCGACCTAGTGACCCAAAAAAGAGACGTATTCCGTGCAAAATTTGCTATGAAAAGAAACCACTCAATGTCAAGTTGTTGGCGCTAAGTCGGCCCTGTGGGAGAGTATCGAATGCCAAGGAGTCTTTTATCGAAGTCTTACCCGCTATTTCTGATTGCCTATTTCCTGCTAGCAAGCTCATCCTGCGCGCCCAGGATCGTCCACGTGAGTCCCACGGAAGGAAGACCGGCAACAACAGTCAACGTTTCGATGGAATACTTAATCGGGTGGCCGCGCATCGAGATCGGCAAAACTATGATGGACTGGCCGCAACTCAAACTCATGGCGGCGGACGCAACGCGAACCGATGTTCCCGGCGAAGAATTGATTTGGATCGAGGATAAAGTTCTCCAATTCCAGATTCCGGATCTGCCGCCCGGCGAATATGACGTGACCATTCACGACGACAAAGGTCCTCCGGGTGATCTGACTTACTCGTTCCTAGAAACCACCGCCTATGTGGTTTTTCCGCCGGTATGGCCGTTTGTTTTTCGTTCGAATCAAGCACAATTCAAACTGCGAGTGCTGCCGAAAAACTGACGCGGAGAACGCTTGACCACGCTAGATGATGAACGCAGCAAAAAATTATACGAGCCAGTTGAGCGTTCAGAAAAATTCAGCTGACTCGATCGTCTGCGCTTGCAGGCCGCGATCCAATCAAGCCGTAAGAGAACTCGAATTAGCGCTTCGTTGACCTGTTGCTTGATCACATGCCATCGAGACAGAGGTGAAACTGCTTTACACCACCCTGGCCAAACCTTACCTAAAAAGGCAATATTCTCCTCTGAAAAACTTGACTCAACGGCGGGTCCACATGTATGATCGCCCGGAAAGGTCATTTAAGGTGTGAACCTATGAAGATTAGACGTATTGCTGCGCCGATGCTGTTCGCTGCGGGGCTTTCCGGTTGCTCCTCGCTATCCATGCCCTCTCTGCCGTGGAGTTCGACCGCCAAAATTGACCCTACCGCCGAGTCGTTGTTTGAAGAGGGCAATCGCAACTTCAACGACAAACGTTACGTTCGCGCCATCGACAATTTTTCAAAGATCAGGACCGATCATCCGTTCAGCCCATTAATGACCCAGGTAGAATTGAAAATCGCCGACGCCTACTATCGCAACCAGCAATACCCTGAAGCGATCAACGCCTTTAAAGAATTCCAGTCGATGCACCCGACGAACGAACATATTCCCTTCGTGGTCTTGCGTCTGGGCCAGTCGTACTTCGACCAATTTACCAGCACGGATCGCGATCAGAAAAACACCGAAATCGCCAAGGGCTATTTTGAAAACGTCATCACGAGCTACCCGAAATCCCCCCACGCGGCCGAGGCGAGAGGAAAACTGGCCAGGTGTTTAGAGTACCTGGCCGAGCATGAATTCAACATCGCGCACTTTTATTTTCGCGAGGAGAAATATCCCGCCGCGCGCGACCGGTTCGAGGAAATCGTTCGCAAGTACAAAGACACCCCGACGGCGGTCAAGAGTCTTTTTTATCTAGGCGAGAGTTATCGAAACGAAAAAAATGCGGTCAGAGCAACGCTCGCCTACGAGGCGCTGATCCAACACTATCCGCAGAGCAAGTTTGCCGCTGAAGCCAAGACTCAGTTGGCTCGAGTCGAAAAGGAAAAACACGACCCGCTGGCTTTGCTGTTGATGCGCGACCGCCGTCCTTCGGTTGCCGCCGCGCCCGAAGTGAAACCGGACCCGGCGCTGGCCAAGTTGCGGAATTTGAATCTGGTCGCGAAAACCGAAGTGGTTCATGAAAATCCGGGAGACGAGAAAGGGTTTCTGCGGCGGGTTGCAAATAAGCTAAATCCGTTCTCTTCGTCAGACAACGGCAAAGAAGAGCAGAAAAGTGAAACCGCCGTCGAGCTTTTGACCAAGCGCAATAATAATGAAAAAGCGGAGTCCGGCGGTTTGCTGTCGTCGCTTTGGCCTTTCGGGTCGAAGGAAGTAAAAACAACCCAGGCGAAGGGCGATTCGAAGAACAGCGCTCTCGTGACCCACATCGACGAATCTCTAAAACAGCGAGGCATCGATTCCTCGACGCGCCAAGCAGCATTGAAGCCTCCGCCAGCCGATCTTCCGAACACTGACGACCTGGCCAAGGGCCCGCCTGCGAAAACGGATACGGCGGCGCTCTTAAGCTCCGTCGACAGCAATTTGAAGAAAAGCGGCATGAACGCCACAGAGCTGCCGCCACCGCCCGAAGCCGCCGCCGCCTTTAAGGATGTCGCCGCGACTCAGGCGCGGGTCGCTAAACCCGTGCAAAGCGAGCAGCCGCCGCAAGATATCCAAACCAGCGGCATTCTCAGCGGCATCGACCAGAAACTCAAGGCGAAGGGTGTCGAACCTGCTCGATTTGAAAAGCCGCCTACGGCGGAAGAAGCCAAGGTCACATCGGCGCCGAAACCGCAAACCAGGAATGTTGAAATCGAACCCAAGTTAACGTTAGAAAAAGGCCCGCTTTACTTAGGCCCCGCCGACGTTCCGGCTCAAGAAAAGCCGGCAGCGAGTGCGGACACGAAAAAGCCTGACGAAGCCGACCGCGCGAAAGAGCCGCCTTCGCGGGTTCTGGTGAAAGGGCCGGTACAACCTGTTGCCGCGCCAGCAAGACCGGCGCAAACAAAAAAGCCGTCTTCCACTCAGGAAGATGAAGCCAAGGGCGCCTTCGATCAGATCCGTCAGGACATGGAGAGCGTCGGCAAAGCTCTCAATCCATTTAGTTGGTAGCAAGCGATTCGATTTGTTCGTCGCGGTTTGAATCATTGTTTGGCTGAGTGCCTATTGACTCATCCAGCACACGAACGCGGCTGCCGGGTTCTACGGTCCCCTGGTGATCCACGATCACGGCCTCTCCCTCTTTAAGCCCCTGCACGATGACAAATTCCTCACCTTGTTTCGGTCCGAGCACGACGCGCTGCCGTAACGCGCGTTCATCGGCAATTTTGTAAACATAATTGTCCTTGTTCTCCGACCGGACGGCAGATCGTGGAATTACTAGATGATCGTGTTGTTTAGCTAAATCGATCCGTGCCTCAACGGTCATTCCCGGACGAAAAAATCTCTCGCGGTTCTCCACTTGAATCTCGACGACCAAAAGACCTTCTGGGCCCTCTGTTCGCGGCCCGAAGCGAGTGACTTTTCCCTTTGAAATTTTGCCCGGAAGAGCCGGCGCGGAAACCTGCGCTTTCATTTCGCGGCGCAGGTCTCCTGCCTCATCGACGGGAACTTTCGCCATGAGTTTTAGCGTTTCGACATTGACTACGGTAAGGATCGCTTTACCTTCGCCGATCAGCGCGCCGGGCTCGACGAGCCGGTGACTCACCATACCGCTGCTCGGCGCCGATAATTGGGTTAACTCTTGTAAGGCGCGAATCTGCGCCAGCATCGCCTCCTGCTGCGCCAGATGCGCGCGCGCCAAATCCGCTTGGGCGCGCGCGGTTTCCGCCGCGATCTCAATGTGCTCCAAATCGCGCCGCGCGATCAGATCCCGGCGAAGAAGTTCGCGGTTTTTTGTAAGGTGTTTTTCGGCCTCGACCGATTGTTCCTCTCTGAGCTGCAAATCCTGCCGCGCCCCGGCAACGGCGGCCTCGAGCCGTTGGATGCGCTGGTTTAAATCGCTCGAATGGATCACGGCAACGATCGCGCCGGCGGCGACGGAATCACCGGCCTTGACTCGTATTTCGGCGACTTTGCCGGCCAAGCGAGACACGATCTGGGTTTGGCTAACGGGCCGCAACTCACCACTTACTGTTATTTCGAGCGGTACGGAGACGCGCCGGACACGAGCGACGCGAACTGTAGTTTCCGCCTCCGGAACGGATCGCACCGCCTCGTCCGGTGCCGGGAAATTCATGAGATAAACAGCGCCGAGAAATGATCCGATGACGACGGGAGAAATAAGCCAAGGCCGATATTTCATATCGCCCGAAGCGATCGAGACTCGCCAATCGAATTAAACAACACTTGCCTGTGAGAACAACGCAGAGGAAATAGTATGACTCCCATAAATGGCGTTTTGGACTATCGCCGCGTTCGCGTTAGCCAAATCTAAGGAAAGCTTGCGGGCTGAAGCAAGCAGTTATGGAAGCTCGTGCGGTGCGGGGTTGTCGATACCGAGCTTCGGCGTCCCCGGCGCGGCTCCCGGCGGCGCGCCACGTAAGTGTGTCGGTAACGCAACCACAAATGCCTGGCACTTCTCCAGGTACAGATAAATCACCGGCGTGATGTACAGTGTTAGAATCTGTGAAATGAGCAGCCCACCGACGATGGCAATACCCAGGGGTTGGCGGGCCTCGGCTCCGGCACCCCAACCTAATGCAATCGGTATTGCGCCCATAATGGCAGCCATCGTGGTCATCATGATCGGTCGGAAACGCACCAAGGCGCCCTCAACAATGGCCTCCGACGGCGGTTTGCTCTCTTGACGCTGTTTCTCCAGGGCGAAGTCGATCATCATGATGGCGTTTTTCTTGACGATGCCGATCAACATGATCAAACCGACGAAGGCGTAGATGCTCAAGTCCATGCCGAACCAGTAAAGCGCGACCAACGCCCCCAATCCTGCCGAGGGTAGTCCCGAGAGAATCGTCAAAGGATGAATAAAACTCTCGTAAAGAATACCCAGCACCAGATAAACGACGAGCACCGCCAGCGCCAGTAGCAACCAGAGATTCCCGAGAGACTTCTGAAACTCTTGCGCCGTGCCTTGAAAGCTCGTGCTGATCGTTCCAGGCAAGGTTTCCCGGGCTAGTTTGTTGATCGTTTCCACGGCATCGCCCAGCGCCACGCCGTCTCTGAGATTAAACGACAAGGTGACTGATGGCAGTTGGCCCGAATGATTCACTGACAGTGGGCCCGCGCCGTAGATGACTTTCGCCACTGAACCCAACGGCACCATGGGTTGGGCGGTGCCTGTCTGGCCTGTCGTGGAGCGGATATAGAGCATCGAGAGCGCCGACGGATCTTGCTGAAACTTGGGGTCCAGCTCCAGAATGACGTCGTATTGGTTATTGGGCGTGTTGATCGTCGAGACCTTCCGCGTCGCGTAAGCATTCCAGAACGCCTCCTGAACCTGGCGCTGTGAAATACCCTGGGCGGTGATGCCCATGGTCGAAGTTTTGTCCCGGTCAACCACCACTTGCAGCTGGGGATTGCGGATCTGCAAATCACTGGCGACATCGCGAAAATCTGCGTGCGCCTTCAACCTTTCTTCGAACAGCAACGCTGAGCGGAAAAGCTCCGGTGCGTCGGTGCTTTGCAAGGTGAATTGGTACAGGCTGCGGCTCAGACGCCCGCCGATGCGGATGACCGGCGGGTTCTGGAGAGAAACACGAATGCCCGGGATGCTTGAGAGCTTAGGGCGCAACTCGCGAATGATCTCGTCGGTGGCTTTTGTCCGCTCCGAGCGATCCTTGAGCTTGACAAATATACGGCCCGAATTCCCGGTTACGCTGTTGCCGCCGATGCCGATGCTCGAAAAAAAAGATTCGACGTTGGGATCCTTGGCCACGATCGCCGCCAGTTGCTGTTGGTATTCCATCATCTGCCTGGAAGAGACGCCTTCGGCGCCTTCCGTGTTGATCAACATCTGTCCGGTATCTTCGCTCGGAATAAACCCCTTGGGGACCAAGCCAAACATGTGGATCGTCGCGTACAACACAACGATTGAAGCGACGAAGGTGGTCACATGGTGTCTCATGACCCAGCGCAAGGAGATTTCATAGGCGCTATTCATGGCGTCGAGGCAACGGCCCAAAAAATTATATAACCGACCGTGCTTCTGAGTCGAAGGCGGGCGCAGGAAGCGGCTGCATAGCATCGGCGTGAGACTCAAAGAGACGAATCCGGAAACAAGAATGGCGGCGCAAATGGTCACCGAGAACTCACGCAGCAACCGTCCGATCATGCCGCTCATGAACAACACGGGGATAAAGGCAGCCACCAGGGAGACGGTCATCGACACAATCGTGAAGCCGATCTCTTTGGCGCCCTTAAAGGCGGCCTCGTAGGGGCTTTCTCCTTCTTCCATATGGCGCACGATGTTTTCGAGCACTACGATGGCGTCGTCGACAACGAAACCGACCGCCAAAGTCAAGGCCATGAGCGAGAGGTTATCTAAACTATAGTCGAGCAGGTACATGACGGCGAAAGTGCCGACGATGGACATCGGCAATGCCAGGCTCGGTATGATCGTCGCCGAAACGTTGCGCAGAAATAGGAAGATTACGAGGATCACCAAGACGATCGTCCCGATCAGGGTCAATTGGACGTCATGAACCGACTCACGGATGCCCTGGGTCCGATCGAAGAACACTTCCAAGTTGATCGATTGGGGAATTTGCGCGCGGAGCTGCGGAAGGACCGCTTTGATCGCATCGACCACCTCGACGACATTGGCGCCGGACTGCCGTTGCACGCCCAAAATGATCGCGCGCTTATCCTTGAACCAGCTCGCAACTCGGGTGTCCTCGACGCTGTCCAGGACTTTGCCGAGATCCTGCAGCCGCACTGAAGCACCATTGCGATACGCCACGACCAACGGCTTGAAAGCCTCGGCATTTTTAAGCTGGCCTTCGGATACCAAAGTAAAGGCCCGATTGGGCGCGTCTAGCGTTCCTACCGGCAGGTCGACGTTACCCCGTTGAACCGCGTTGACAACATCTTCGATGCCGATTTGCCGCGCCGCCAATTGGTTAGGATCGAGCTGAATGCGGACCGCGTATTTCTGCGCGCCAAAGACGTTGACTTGGGCAACTCCGCTGATCATGGAGATGCGCTGCGCCAAAATAGTCTGCGCGTACTCATCGACCGTCGATAACGGCAAGGACTCCGAGGTCAGCGCGATGAGGTATATGGAATTGTTCGCCGGGTTCACTTTTCGATAGGATGGCGGGTTATTCATATTCGGTGGCAATTCGCGCAGCGTGCGCGAGATCATCGACTGGACATCTTGCGCTGCGGCATCGATGTCGCGATTCAAATTGAACTGCAGGGTGATCTGCGTTCGCCCCAAAGTGCTCACCGAATTGATCGAGTCCAGACCGGAGATGGTCGCGAATTGTTTTTCGAGCGGCGTCGCTACTGTAGCCGCCATCGTGTCCGGGCTAGCCCCGGGAAGTGTGCCACTGACAACGATGGTCGGAAAATCAACTGGCGGCAAATCGCTCACCGGAAGGGATTGATAGCCCATAAAGCCGAATATCAGTATGCCCACCATCACGAGCGTCGTCGTGATAGGCCTGCGTATGAACAGTCCAGACATATTCATGACCTACCCTGTTTGTCGCCTTTGACTCTGGCCGCACCGTCGCGCTTTGTCTGGCGTCCGCCCTTGGCCTCCGCTTTGGTTGGGTCGCCCGCTTTGAGCGCGTCTGTTCCGGCGCCGTCCGCCTTCCCGCGCCCTCGCCTGCGCTCGCCCGGGGTGTCGCCCGAAACGTTCGCGGCGCTCTTGACTTCGATACGCGAGCCCGGACCGAGTAAAAATTGTCCTTCGCGCACCACTTGCTCACCCGCTGCTAAACCTTTTGCGACAATCGCCTCGCCCTCGTTGGTTTGCCCGAGAGTAACCGGCCTCATTTCGACCCGATTATCTTCCTTGACAACAAAAACATGTTGCCCCTCCTGCCCTACTTGAATTGCTTCAGAAGGGATCACCACCGCGTCCGCCTGCGTCGTCAGCGTCAATGCGACGTTGACGAACTGGCCGGGCCAAAGACGACGTTCAGAATTGGTAAAAACCCCCTTGAGTTTGATCGTGCCGGTGGCGCGATCGACAGCATTGTCGACAAATTCCAGTTTGCCCCGTTCCGGGCGGCCGTCATCTGACGGAAAGGCAGCGTCCACTTGCAGCTTTGCGGCTCCAATATGACGGCGCAGATCCACCATGTGCTGCTCGGGCACGGCGAAGGTGACATTGATCGGATTGACCTGATTAATGACGACCAAAGGCGCGCCGTCATTGACCCGGACGAGATTACCCTCGTTGACCAACAGACTACCGACGCGCCCATCGATCGGCGAATAAATGTAACAATAGCTTAACTGGACCTTGGCGTTTTCCACCGCAGCGTTATCGGCTTCAACGACCGCCTCGGCCGCATCGGCGTTGGTCTTAATTTGGTCGTACTGCTCGCGCGAGACATACTGTTTCTCGACCAGCTCAGCATAACGCCGCACCTGCTCACGCAAATTTCTCAGCTGAGCGGTATCGCGCGCAAGATTCGCT
Organism: Binatia bacterium; assembly: GCA_050735675.1. Classification (GTDB taxonomy): domain Bacteria; phylum Desulfobacterota; class Binatia; order UBA9968; family UBA9968; genus DP-20. The sequence goes on from JBOHVN010000026.1 coordinate 9,404, forward strand.
TCTGATTGTTTCAGGGCGGCCTCAAACGGGCGTGGATCGATGGTAAAAAGCAGCTGTCCCTTTTTAACGTCTTGCCCCTCCTTGAAGTGGGCTTGCTGCAGGACGCCGGTTACTTGGCTCTTGACGGCTACCGTGCTGTAAGCCTCGACGTTGCCCACCGCCCGGATCTGCACTGGGACCGCCTTCTGCACCGCTGTAACAACCACCACCGGAACCGCTTCGCGCCCCCTTCCACCGCCGCGAGCCTGCCCCCGGCCGGCGCTGCGCACCGACCCGGCTTCGGGATTTGTGGCCGAATCACTCTGTGGTTTATTAAGCGACCAAGAAGAATATTGCTGAAAAACGGCGAAGCCGCCGACGGCGATAAGGAATGCGATGATCCAGAGAGAACGTCTCATATATAGAGGACCTTAGGTAGCCCCTTTCGCGAAGATCGGTGGTTATTTGATTGATCCTGGTCTCAACACGCCAACCCGGAGATCCCCCATTGCCCGCGCCAACTGGGCGTCAGCAATTTTGTATTCATAAACTGTGCGTATATAGGTTGTTTGAGCGTCGGTGTAAAGAGTTTCGGCCTCCGTGACCTCAATGATCGAACCGACCCCAACCTCGTAGCGGCCGCGCGCCAAATCAAGGTTCTCCTTGGCCGCCTTGGCGGCCGACTCGGTGGCTTTGATCCGTTCCTGGTTTTCCACTACCCTAAGGTAGCTCTGCTCCACCTCCAGCGCAATCAGCTGTCTGCGGTCCTCCTCCTGAGCGCGAATGTTGTAATAGTTATGTAGTGTTTCGTCGACCCGGTGGGTCGTGCGAAAGCCGTCGAAGATCGGAATGTTGAAACTTAGCCCCACGGACCAGGTTGGCTGCAAAGGGAAAGTGTTGAGCGTCCGGCCATTGACCGTTTCGTTGCTCACATGGCGCCGGCCGTAGCTCGCATCGAAAATCAGGTCGGGCAGATGCCCGCGCCTGGCCGTCGCGATCAGTTGATCCGACGCTCTGCGCTGCGCTTCAAAGCTCTTCAGCTCGGTGCGCGAGTCGAAAGCAACGTTCCGGGCACCCGCCAGATTCATCGAGAATTGGACCTCCGGAGAATCTACCGCGACCGGCTGCTCGGGGAGCCGCGGCAATCCCATGGCATTACGCAAAGTCACCCAGGCAATCTTGACCCCATTCTCGGCAGCTATGAGATCGGCTTGCGCGCTAAATAAGTTCGCTTCCGCGCGCGCCACATCGATCCGCGCGCGCGTGCCCACTTCGTAGAAACCTCTCGCCTGGCGAACGAGTAACTCGCGACTGCGAACCGTCTCCTGACGCACTCGCACAAGCTCCTGGCTTCCCAGGTAAACATAGTAGGCCTGCTTGATCGCCAGCATGGTATCCTGGATCGTGGTCGCGTAATCTTGCTGCACCGCGTTCAGTGTTTCCCGCGCCGCCTGAACGTTGCCTTCGCGTTTGCCGAAATTGTACAGAGTCATATTGAAACTTGCCTGGCTGGAATAAGACTCGGAAGCCTCGTCGGCGCCGCCGCTCGTGCTGCTTTGCGAGGTTTGATATCGATTATTAAAACTCACCGTCGGATAGTATGCCGACATTTGTTGGCCGAGCACGGCTTCCTGGGAGCCGATCCGTTCATTGGCCGCTCTAATCCTGGGGTGATTGTCCAAACCGATGCGAACCGCATCTTCGATGGTCAGCAGTTGACCGGTCGGCGACAGCGAACTCTGCGTCGCCGGCGCCGCTTGAACCTGCATTTGAATCTCCGCCGCGTAAGCCGACCCGGTGAGGTCTCCTTTCGCAATCGAGATAGCTACCAGCCCAATTAGAAAAACCTTCCATGCGGTCATAGAGTCAATTCCTCCTCGATCAGGCGCCCGCAAAATATATGGTTTTTACCTGGGGAAAGCAAAACTACGGAAAGCCTGACCTTTGCCTGTCTCGCCGGATTTGATGGAGCTTTTCGGCAGTTTCACGGTAGCAGCGCGAAGATCCGTAGCGGCGCGCCGCTACCACCGGCGATTTTCATCGGGATGGCGAAAATCGTGGCGCCTTTGGGCGGGATCAGATCTACGCGGGCGACGTTTTCGAAGACCGGCACGTTGGCCGCGCCGAAGATTTGATGAGCGATGAAATCGCGCGACGGGCCATGGTCGATGCTCGGCGTGTCAATGCCGACCGCCTTGACGCGCCGTTGTTTGACGAGAAACTCGGCGGCTTGTTTCGACACGCCGGGAAAGTGGAGATCCGTCACGTTGCCGGGCTCGCCGCTGCCGAAATAGCGCTTGCGGTCACTCCAATATTTTCCCCAGCCGGTGTGAAGCAAGACGATTGCGCCGGGCGGCAATCTGCCGTGCAGCTTTTCCCAGGCGCGGAGATCTTCGACGGTTAATAGATAATCGCGATTCTTGTCGGTGCTGCGCCGCAGATCGATCACGACACCCGGACCGATGGTTTGGCCGAGCGGAATTTGCTCGGTCGTCCATTTGCCCTCGGCGAAGTGAAAGGGCGCGTCCAGGTGGGTACCGACATGCTCGGAGCCGCCGTAGTTGTAAGAGGAATACCAGTAACCGCCGGCCGTGCGGCCTTCGCTGACTTTTTCCAAATGAAACGGCTTTGCCGTCGGCCAGTGCAAGGTTTCGGCGCTGAATGAATAAGTTAAATCGACAAGCTTTTTTTCGTCGATGGCATGGGCGGGCAACCCATAAAGTGCCAGACAGAACGACAACGCGGCAAGCGTTCTCATCATAGAGCCTCCGGCCTAGAAAAAGAATTTGAAAACACGAACGGGTCAGCGGTTGCTTCTGACGGCGTCGAGTTGTCTTTTCGCCTCGTCAAAGTCGGGGTTGATCTTAAGCGCGGCTTCGAATGCTTCGGCCGCCTCGGCTGATCGGCCGGCGTCGGCCAGCGCCCTGCCCAATTCGTAATGCGCCACGTCGTCATCCGGGCAGATCGCCAAACCCTGGCGATAAAGCGATATGGCTTCCTCGCGGTTGGTCGACAGTTGCGCCTTGTCAAAATAATCGCGAAAGGCGCGGACGCAATCCTTGTACTTCTGATCTTGAATCTTCTGCCCGGCGGCGAGCGCTTCCAGGTCCTTGCGTTGGCGGGCGATCTCGATTTCCTGTTGGCGGAGCTGCTCCGCCTGGCGCTCGAGCATCTCCGAGTTGCACGCCGTGAGGCTCACGACTGCCGCAAACAGAAAAAAAACATATCTGACTGAAGGGACTCGCTTTATACGCCGCCGGCGTCCTAACAAATTGCCGAAAAACTCTGATTGCAGGCTGCTCAAAAAGATCTCAGAGGCGAAGCGCGCGCACACAATGGAGTGTTGGAGTAATGGAATATTGGAGTATTGGGTCTTGAACCCATCACTCCACGACTCCGTCACTCCATGACTCCAGTCCCGATGAGGCGATTGAGCGCAACGAAGCATATGACTCTTTTTCAGCAGCCTGTTAAGCCTTCTTTTGCTCCAGCTCAAGATAGATCTTTTCCGCTTTGATCGGAAGATCTTTGATGCGCACGCCGACGGCATCGTAAATCGCGTTGGCGATCGCCGGCGCCACGGGAATGAGCGCGCTTTCGCCGATGCCCTTGGCGCCAAACGGCCCGTTACGATCGGGCACCTCGACGCAAATCGGATCGATCACCGCCGGCATGTCGCCCAACGACGGCAACACGTAGTCGACGAGATTGGGATTGATCAACTGGCCGTTATCGTAAGCGATCTCCTCGAACATAGCCTGGCCGATGCCGGTGATCGCGGCGCCGGCAAGTTGTTGCCGGCAACCGAGCGGATTGAGCGCCTTGCCGACGTCGACCGCAGTGGCATATTTGATCAGCTTGAATTTGCCCGTGTCGGTGTCGACCTCGACTTCGGCGGCGCCGGCGGCGAGAAACCAGAACGCCGAAGTGCTCTTCTCGCCAAATTCGTCTTTAGTGGCAGTCTTCACTAGTCCTTCGCCGACCAAAGTGCCCCCCTGCATGCCGAAGCGCTTGAACATGACTTCGGAATAATCGAGCGCCGTCTCCGGCAACCGGATCTTGCCGTCGGCAAAACTGATTCTCTCTTCGGGAACACCGTATTCCTGCGCCACAATCTGTTTAAGCTGGCGCAAAATATCCTGCGCCGCCAGTTGCACGGCTTTGCCCATGTGAAAAGTCGACCGGCTCGACGAAGTGGTCAGATCGTAGGGCACGACATCGGTGTCGACGCCGAGGACTTGAATCGTTGGCAGCGGAATACCCAATTCTTTGCCGGCGATTTGCGCCAGCACGGTTTCCGAGCCCTGCCCCATCTCTACCGTCCCGGCGTAGATGGATAGGCTCGCATCCTCGTTGAGCTTCACTACCGCGCAAGAAACCGACGGCGTGATTGTCGCCTTAATCATGCACGCAAGACCTTTCCCCCTCTTGACCCCTGTCATCTCTGAATCCCTGTTTTCCCCTGTCCCCCTCTCTCCTTGTCTCCGTTTCTCCGTGTCTCCGTGTCTGTCTTTTTCTTTCCACCCGATCGACTTCGCCACTTCGTCAAGACACTCTTTGAGTCCGATCACGCGCAGAGTTTCGCCGGTGACAAACTTGTCGCCCTCGTCGTAGGCGTTTTTTTTTCGCAGTTCGAGCGGGTCGAGCTTCAGTGCCGCGGCGATGATGTCCATCTGCGATTCGACGGCCCAGGCGGATTGAGAGACTCCAAAACCGCGAAACGCGCCCGCCGGGGGCTTATTGGTGTAGACGGAATAGGAATCGATTTTGAGATTGGGAATCCGATACGGACCGGCTGCCGTGTAACCGGATTTTTTCGCAACCCGCGGTCCGATCTCGGCGTAGGCGCCGGTGTCGAGATGGATCTCGCATTCACGCGCCACCAGCAGGCCGTCTTTCTTAACGCCGGTCTTCATGCGGATCACGGCGGCATGTTTGGTAATCGTGTAAAAAACTTCTTCGCGGGTGAGCACCACGCGCACCGGCCGCCCGGCCTTCTGCGCCAGCGCCACCGCGATCGGCTCGACCTTCGGATAAACTTTGCCGCCGTAGCCGCCGCCGAGATAGGGCACGATCACACGCACTTTGGCCACCGGCACTTTAAATATATTGGCGAGCTGGGTGCGCACGACGAAAGGATTCTGCGTGGTCGCCCAGACGGTGATTCGTCCGCCAGGCTCGACGGACGCGATACATGCATGGGTTTCGAGAAAACTATGCTGCGTCGCCGGCAAGGTAAAAGTGTCTTCGAAAACCCGGTCGGCTTCGGCGAAACCCTTGTCGATGTCGCCCCGATTGAGTTTAAAGTGGGTGCAGATATTGGTGCCTTCCACCGGCTTGATCTCGGCCAGATCGGCAAAGCCCGAAGTCGGCAGCTTCACCGAGTCGTGGACCAGCGTCGCTGTTGAGCTTAATGCATCGCGAACGTCGAGGACGGCGGGCAGTTCCTCGTAATCGACTTCGATCAAACCCAGCGCTTCTTCGGCAGCGTCAGCCGTCAAAGCCGCGACGGCCGCCACCGGATCGCCGACATGTCTCACTTTCTCCACGGCGACGATGGTTTGGTCTTTGAATACGGGGCCGTAGAACGGTTCGATTCCTTCGTCGTGAAGAATATCCTCGCGCGTGAGCACCGCCGTGACGCCGGCAACTTTCAGTGCTTTGGAAACATCGATGCGTTTGATGCGCGCGTGCGCGTAAGGGCTCCGCAGGATCTTGCCGTGACACATGCCGGGAACGTTCATGTCGGCAAGATACTGCGCCCTGCCGGTTACTTTCGTTTCGTAATCCAAACGGCGAAAGGTTTTTCCAATCTCTGCTAGTTCCATAGTTTTATTCGATAAGGAGTGAAAAGTAAGGAGTAAGGCGTCCGCCGCCCGATCCTCACTCTTTGCTCCTTACTCCTGACTCCTTACACTTACGGCTTTAACCGCTTGCATAATTTCTTGATAGCAACCGCAGCGGCAAAAGTTGCCGGCCAAATAATCTCTTATCTGCTGGTCCGAGGGGTTCGGACACTCGTCGAGCAGCGCTTTGGCCGTAAGAATGAGCCCGGACGTGCAGTAGCCGCACTGAAGCGCGCCGAACTCCATGAACGCCTCTTGCAGCGGATGGAGCGAGTTCTTCTCGCCCAGCCCTTCGATGGTCAAAACTTCACAACCGTCTACATCCACGGCCAGCACCGAGCAGGCACTGACGGGGTTACCGTCAACAAGCAACGTGCACGCGCCGCAGACTTGAATGTCGCAGCCGAGCTTGGCGCCGGTCAGACCGAACTGATCGCGCACCATATCGAGGAGCGTAGTGCGCGCTTCGACTTCGAGGCGGCGCTCCATGCCGTTAACTTTCAGTGAAATCGTCTTCCGGTTCATTTTGTTCTGCCCTGCAAAAACCTGCGGTACAGGAATATGGTCATCTGCGCTCGGATCTCACCCCTATCCTGACCTTTCCCCTCGACGGGGAAAGGAAAGATGCGGAGTCGCACGATTCATCAGGGGTACGCAATGGGCCAAATTTTTCTCTTTCGCGATTACCCGCTGAATGCTTTTTTGTAAGCGGCGTCCGCCGCACGTTTCACCAGCGTGCGCACGATGGCGCGTTTGTATTGTTCGGAGCCGCGCAGATCGCTGGCCGGACTGCACTCTTGTGATGCCGTCGCGCCCGTCTCCGCGATCAGCTCCGCGGTAAGCTTTTTACCCGTGATCAACGCCTCTGCCTGGCGCGCGCGCACCGGAATCGGCCCGACGCAGCCGAGCACAACGCGTGCGATCCGTATCGTTTCTTCGTCCAAGGTCAGTCGGACGGCTACGCCCACTGAAGGCTTATCGACCACGGAACTGCTGGAGAATCGGATGTATTCGATGCCGGAACGCGGTGGCAGCGGCGGGAGCACGACTTGTGTGATGATTTCGTCTTCCGCCAAACTAGTCGTGTAGAAGTCGACGAACAATTCTTCGACGGGCAGGCTGCGCTGGCCGCTTGGACCAACGATCTCAAGCCGGCCATCGAGCGCGATAAAAATCTGCGACAAATCGGTCAGCGGTTCGCCGGAAGCGAGGTTGCCGCCGACGGTGCCCATGTTACGCACGCGGATGTTGGCGACTTCTCTCTCAGCTTCGCAGAGCACTGGAAATTTCTCTTTCACCAGCGCCGAGGTTTCCAGCTCGCGGTGTGTCACCAGCGCGCCGAGAATGAGCCCCTGCGCGGCATCAAACTCGATACCTTTAAGCTCGGGAATCCTTTTGATGTTGATCAACGCCTTGGGCTGATAGAGCCCCTGCTTCATGAGAATCGTGAGATGCGAGCCGCCGGCAAACACCTTTGCTTGACCGGCATGTTGCTTGAGCAACGCGCAGGCCCCCGCGACCGTCGTCGGCTCGAGGTAATCGAAGTTCTTCATTACAGATCAGTCTGTTTCGGAATATCTCCCGCAAGGGCACTAAGTTCGGAGAATAAATTTTCTTAAAACTTTGCGCCTTTGCGTCTTTGCGGGAAAACTTTTCTCCCCGGGTCTCATATGTATTTGACTTTATCGACGCCCGGGATCTCGACTTTTTCAAAGCGCCAACGCTCTTTCATCGGCGCCGTGGCGTCGATCCCTAGACCGGCGGTAACGCGCGATTCCGGCACGGAAGGGTCGAGCGTGGAGCAAGCAAGGCGCGGAACGATAATCGCGTCTTGGTCCGCTTGGAATCGCGTCGCCATCGCCCAATCCACCTGCATCGGATCGAAGGGATCGATATCTTCGTCGACGACGATCACTTGCTTGAGGCCGATGCCCATCGAAAGAAGCGCCAAGATGACGTTGCGGCCCTCATTCTCCGCGCGCTTTTTGATCGAAACCACGACGTGGTGGCGGAATGTGCCGCCGGGAGTCATGTTGACGCCGCGCACTTCCGGCACGACCTTTTTCACTTCGCGATACACCACCGCCGCATTGCCATATTCGATCAAGGTGTGATTTTCCGTCACTGGCATGCCCGTAAGCGCGGTCTGCCAGATCGGATTATTGCGCATGGTGATCGCAGTAACCTTGAGCACCGGCGCCTGCTTGGCTTCGCTGTAGCAGCCGGGATATTCACCATACGGACCATCGGCAACACGCTCTCCGGGGATCGTCACGCCTTCGATGACCACTTCGGAAAACGCCGGCACCTCCACATCGATCGTTTCACATTGGGTCAATTTCACCGCCGCGCCGCGCAACCCTCCGGCAACGTGAAACTCGTCAATGCCGAACGGCACTCTCGCTTGCGAGCCGATGACAATAGCCGGATCGACGCCGACGCCGGTCGCGACTTCTAAACCTTTCTTTTTCTCCTCCGCCATCAAGATCATGCGGCCCAAATGATGATCCGCCGGCGCCCACAGCGACAGCCTGTCCTTGCCGAGAACCAACATGCGATGGATCGATAGATTGCGGATGCCGGTGTCGGGATTCTTGCCGACCTGCACGCCGATCGTGACGTAAGGGCCGCAGTCTTTACTCGCGTGCGTGACGATCGGCAGCTTCGACAGATCGACTTGATCGCCGGTCCATTTGATTTCTTTGCACGGCGCGCTGGAAATAATTTCGGGTGGAATGCGCTTATCTTCCAGAGTCAAATAGCGCTCGAGCATTTGCTCCTGCGCCACGCCGAGGCCCAGCGCCACTAGCTTGCGCGTCGCGTAAAGGCCGCCCAGAACGCGCCAGCCGGCATAGCCTTTGACGTTCTCGAAGAGCAGCGCCGGCCCTTCGATGTCCGATGTCTTGCGCATGCCCGCGGCGATTTCATATTTGACGTCGACTTCGTCCTTGACGCGCAACAATTGTTTCTCGCTTTCAAGGTGAGTTAAAAAGCCTCTGAGATCTTCAAACATGGCGAGCCCTCAAAAATTCAATTTGGAGTGATCGAGTGTTGGAGTAATGGGTTTCGGAAATCGACCAACACTCCATCACTCCACTACTCCACTACTCCATTACTCCAGTATCTTTATCAATCATCGCGCCGCTAGTTCAACCGCAATAGCGGCAGCACTTCGTTAATAAATCTCTTCACCTGAGCAAGCTGATCCTTCGAGGTAAAACGCAAGACTGGCGTGGTGATGCCCATGTCGATCCATTCTTGAATGAGCCGGGCGCACTCCCTCGGAGGCCCGTGGGCAAGCCACACCTTAATTAAGCTCTCCGGCGGATAAGTCGGACCGTAATAATGGTTGAAGTAGTCTTTCGCTTCGCCGTAGGCCGCTTGTTGGTCGTCGTTGATGTTAACCATACCATGGATGGCGACTTCGAACTTGGACAAATCCTTGCCAATCTCGCGAGCAGTTTGCTCAATCACTCTTAAACGCTTGCCCAACTCTTGTGCGGTTACACCCATGGTAATGTAGCCGTCGGCCAGCGCACCCACCCGGCGCATCGCTTGATCAACGACTTTGTCGCCGGCTTCTTCGCGGTCAGGGCTCACCGCGATCCAAATTGGCGGGGGTTTCTGCGCAGGTTTCGGCACGATATTGTAGCCTTCCAGCGTGTAGTACTTACCTCGGTGTGTGACTTCTTTGTCGCCCCAGATTTGCCGCAGCAACTCAATCCCCTCTTTCATGCGTCCGACGCGTTCCTCGCGCTTGACGCCGAAGGCTCTCAGCTCGCCTTCATGGGCACCGCCGATGCAGACGCCGAGCAGCGTTCTTCCCTTTGAGATTAGATCGAGCGACGCCCATTGGATAGCGAGTAGAACCGGATGGCGCACGGGGAAAGAAGCCATGCATATCGTTCCGAGCCGTACTTTCTGCGTACGACTCGCCACTGCTGCGAGCATGGTGATCGCTTCAAGGCGCGGCTTGTGAATCAAACTATCGCCAAACCAGACCGATTCGAACACGCCGGATTGTTCAGCCACCACGGCGGTTTCGAGAAGCTCATCGACATCGGTGAGCCCAAACAGCGCGCCGCGATTGGCTAGACTAATGCCCCACTTTACCGGCAGCTTCCGCATCCTTATTTTCCGGTTCCACTGTTAAAAGAACCTCTCTGAGCTGTCAAGCAAAGGCAGCGTTTATTTAGCGCCCCGAAAGATCGCTCGCAGAGTTTATCATGAATCTCTCAGTCGCATTCCGAATGACAGTTAAACGACCTGTCCTCCATATATCCTAAGGTGTCATCTCGAACGGGAGAGAGAGATCTTTCTTCAATGGCAAACACCCAACGAGTTCGTCTTGACAGACGCACGAGATTGCGAGCATAGGATAAGGCAATGAGCCTGGCGACACGTTGTGCGCAGGCGCAATCACCTATCGAGACCTGACCCGGAGGTAAATCAAAATGCCGAAAGATTTTCGCAGTTATTTAGATGAACTACTGGAAAAGCGTCCAAAGGACGTCGTGGTCGTCGATAAAGAAGTCGACCCGCGATATGAAGCCAGCGGCATCGTCGAGAAGTTCGAACGAAGAAATGAATTTCCATTGGTTTTTTTCAAGAACATCAAGGGCTCGAAGATTCCGCTGGTGATCAATCTCGGCGCCACCTACGAACGGCTGGCATTGTCATTAGGCTCACCCTCGGTGCCGCAGATGGTCAAAGATCTGGCCCACCGCGAGCACAACCCGGTTCCGGTCAAAGAGATTTCGGCCAAGGACGCGCCGTGCAAGGAAGTGATCCTCAAAGGTGACGCCGCCGATCTCGACCTGTTGCCGGTTCTGACCATTAACGAGGGCGACGCCGGCGCCTACGTCAATGCGGCGGCGATGATTTGCAAAGAGCGCGGCACAGGCGCGGTAAACGTCGGCATCTACCGCCACCAGAAACAAGGCAAGAGACAGCTCGGCCTGATGGTCAACCCAGCCAACCACGCCAATTACGTCCGGGCTGAATACGAAGATCACAACGAAGCGATGGAAGTCGCTCTCGCCATCGGCCATCATCCGGCATTGAATATGGCCGCCGTCAGCAAGCAAGCCGGCGTCGGCTCGGAATTGGAGATTGCCGGCGCATTTTTGGGGGAGCCGTTGCGCGTCGTGAAAGCCGAGACCGTCAGTTTGATGGTGCCAGCCGACGCCGAGATCATCATCGAAGGCGTCGTGCCGCCGCACAAGCGCCACTACGAAGGCCCGTTCGGCGAGTGGCCGCACTACTACTACAAAGAAGGCGAGCAGCCCTATATCGAAGTCACGGCCATCACCATGCGGAAAAATCCGATCTATCAATGCATCCACAGCGCCCACTTCGAGCACAATATTATCGGCGCCGCGCCGAGATTGGGCAGTCTCCTCAAGCGCATCCAGGAAGTCGTGCCGAGCACCACCGGCGTGAACATGCCGATCTCCGGCGCCGCGCGCTCGCATTGTTACATCTCGGTCAAGAAAAGAGCCGAAGGCGATCCGAAACAGGCCGCCCTCGGGGCACTGGTCACCGACCCGAACATTAAACATGTGATCGTCGTCGATGACGACGTCGATGTATTTAACGAAACCCAGGTGCTCTGGGCGCTGGCGATGCGCTTTCAAGCCGATCGTGATTTGGTGATTATTCCCAACATCATCGGCTCGCATCTCAATCCCACGGCGTACGGCTACAACCGTCTGGAAAAGGGTCCCATGGAGACGAAGTTGATCTTCGACGCGACCAAGCCGCTGCCGCCTTACCATTTTCCCAAAGAAGCCCAGGCGCCCGACGAAGTGCTTGCCAAGATCGATCTGGCGCGCGACACGCGGCCGTACGAGCCGGGCAAGGACGATAGCATCATCACGGGTAGTTAATGGTCCGTTGTTCCAAACCTTCAAACCGTGTAGGGGTGACCGGCCGGTCGCCCCTACATCGAATAAGCCGCGTAACTCGCGTGGAACGACTGGAACGATTGGAACCAGCGCCGCAGGCGAAACATGGTTGAGATCCAACGGGTCTCGAAAAGTTTTCACAAAACCGTCAAAGCGCGCACGACGGAGGTCAAGGCGCTGGCGGATGTGAGCCTTTCTATCCGCGCAAACGAGTTTATCAGCATCATCGGCCCGAGCGGTTGCGGCAAAACTACGTTGCTTAAAATGATCGACGGTTTAATCTCCTACGATAGCGGCAAAATTTTAATCGACGGCAAGCAGGTCACCGCGCCGGGCCCCGACCGCGCCGTCGTGTTTCAAGCTTTTGCTTTGTTGCCGTGGCGCACCGTGCTCGCCAACGTAGAGTTCAGCCTCGAACTCCGCCGGCTGCCCAAAGAAGAACGCACGAAGACCGCGCGCGACTATTTAAAGCGTGTCGGTCTCGCCGACTTCGAAAATCACTATCCCCATGAGCTCTCCGGAGGCATGCAACAACGGGCCGGACTGGCCCGCGCGCTGGCAGTCAATCCGTCCATCCTGCTGATGGACGAACCGTTCGGCGCCGTCGACGCCCAGACCCGCCAGCTCTTGCAGGAGGAACTCCTGGAGCTCTGGCAGCGCGAACGCAAGACGGTAATCTTCATCACCCACAGCATGGATGAAGCAGTGTATCTTTCCGACCGGGTCGTCGTGATGACGCCTCGGCCGGGAAAAGTTGCGGAAATTCTCGACGTGCCGCTGCCGCGGCCGCGTGTATCCGAAGAAGTGCGGCGCGATGCCAAATTCGTCGACTTGACGAACTACATTTGGGAAAGTCTCAAAAAAGCGATGGAGAACCACCATTGAATAGCCGCTTTGGCACCAACGTTCTCTCGATTTTGTCCCTCGCGGTCTTATGGGAAGTCGCCGGACGAATGATGGATTCCACCTTGATTCCGGCGCTATCGCAAATCGGCGCCGCCTGGTGGAAGCTTTTGAGCAGCGGCAAACTACTGGCCAACCTGAGTATGAGCCTCACCACGCTAGCTATCGGTTTTTGCCTGGCGATGCTGTTCGGTATTGTCCTCGGGCTTCTCATGGGGCGTTTTCGCGCCGTCGAGCATTTTTTTGATCTTTACGTCAACGCTCTCATGTCGGCGCCGAGTACCGCTTTCGTGCCCGTGCTCATCCTGTGGTTCGGTCTCGGCGTGGAATCGCGGATTGCCGTGGTTTTTCTTTTCGCCGTGTTCGTCATCATCATCAACACCATGACCGGCGTCAAACAGGTCGACGCGGTTCTCGTCGAGATGGCGCGCTCCTTTGGGGCGAGAGAAAGAGAAATTTTCTTTAAGATCATGTTGCCGGCCGCCCTGCCTGCAATAATGGCCGGTCTGCGCCTGGGCATCGGCCGCGCGGTAAAGGGCATGGTCACGGGGGAAATGTTGCTCACGCTTACCGGCATCGGCGCCATGATTATGCAATACGGCTCATCATTCGCCACCGACGCGCTTTTTGCGGTAATTCTGACGGTCTTGATGGTGGCCCTGTTGACGATGAAAGCCGTGCATTGGGTCGACCGCAGGCTCACCGGATGGAAAGCGGAAATCGCGATCGAATAGCCAACCCCCCTCCTTCATCCCCCGAATGGGGGAGGGAAGAGGTGGGGGCGACAAAAATAATTTAGAATAATTTCGGAGGAGGAACTCCCATGGCCAATTTACTCGCGAGATTATCGGTGCTGCTTTTAATCGTCACTGTCGGTTTCACCTCGGGCAGCGAAGCGCAAGCGCAAAAGAAGGTGCGATTCGCTTATCCATCGTCGGCCGACATGGGCGATATTCCCTCGCTGCTCGCTTGGGAGCACCTCAAAAAACAAGGGATCGACGTCGTACCGACCTTTTTTCCCAAAACCGACCTGGCCGTTCAAGCGGTGGTGGCCGGCGAGGCAGACATCGGCTCCGCTGCGGGCATCGCCGTGATCAAGGCGGTGGAAAGCGGCATGAATATTCGCATCATCGGCGAGCAGGTGCGCAACGAGTGGCAGCTGGTCACACCCGTGGCCTTAAAAGATCCCAAACAATTGGACGGCAAGCGAGTTGGCTATCACGCGCCGATTACGGTTACTGAAGCGCTGGTAAAATGGATGGCGCAATACTACAAGATCACCCCCACCTGGATGATCATTCCCGGTTCGGACGTGCGCGCCGAAGCTTTGATGCGCGGGCAATTAGACGCGACACCGGCCGAGATCGGCGACGTACTGAATATCCTCACTGCTAAGCCCGGTCAGTTTCACGTCATGATCTCGTATGCCAAGACGTTTCCTCAACTCATCGGCTCGATGTATTTTGCGCGCGCGGATTACGTGCAAAAAAATGCCGCCACGGTGGAAAGTGTGCTCGAGGCGATTCTGAGAGCGCATCGCAACGCGGAAGAGCGTACGGCGTCGGTTAAAGAAAATGCTTTAAGACTGCTACCGGAAACCAAGCCGCAACTCGTCGATGCCATTGCCGGGACTTACAAAGAGCTCAGAATCTGGGACATCAACGGCGGGGCCGGCAAAGAACGGGGCGATGCGAGCATCAAATTTTTCGAGGAATCCGGGCTGCTCAAAAAGGGCGCGGTAAGTTTCAAACAGTCCTTCGAAACCGCTCCTTTGGACAGAGTACTCAAAAAGATCGGACGTAAGTAAAGTAATGAAGGCGCGCACGCTCAGAATCCTCTCGCTACTCACACTCGCGGGAATCTGGGAGGTCGCGGGGCGCAGCGGCAACGCCCATCTGCTCCCGCCTTTATCTCGAGTGATAAGCGTCTGGTGGGAACTGCTCGTCTCCGGGCAGCTCTTCCAGGCGATCGCCATAAGCTTTCAAGCCCTCGCCATCGGTTTTTTTGTTTCGGTGCTGTTCGGCGTACCCCTCGGACTCTTGATGGGCCGCTACCGGCGCCTCGAATCGTTCCTGGAAGTTTACATGACCGCGCTGCTCGCCGTGCCAATGATTTCGTTTATTCCGTTTTTAGTGATCGCTTTCGGTTTAGGTCTTCATTCTCGCGTCTGGATAGTTTTTCTCTTCGCCTTCGTCATTATCGCGATCAACACCACGGCCGGCGTGCGCAACGTCGATCCGGCCTTGACAGAAATGGCGCGTTCCTTTGGCGCGCGTGAAAGCGAATTGTTCTTAAAAGTGATTCTACCCGCTGCCATGCCGATGATCATGGCGGGCATTCGCCTCGGTATGGGTCGTGCGGTGCTTGGCATGGTCACCGGAGAGATGATTCTCGCCGTCGTGGGTTTCGGAGCCATGCTGATGACCTTTAGCGCGTCGTTCAATTCGAGCGCGCTCTTCGCGACCATACTTACGATCGTGCTGCTCGCCGTCGCCTTGTTGGCGTTGATTCAGCATTTGGACCGGCGTCTGATGCCGTGGCGCACAACCTAAGCAAAAATACCGTTAGCCGTGCCAAACGTTCCAATCGTTCTCACGGATTCAAACCACCTGGAACTATTGGAACATTTGGAACGATTGGAACTTTAATTGTTATAGATGACTACACGTAAGTCTTTGCCCCGCCCGCCCTCCGGACAAGCGCTGATGCCGACCAGGCAGTCCATCTCGGAGCGGAGATCCATCATGTCGCCGCCCGGCCGCGGCCGCGTCATCGAGTAGCGTATGCTGCCGGTCTTGGCATTGATCACCATGGTTTGAAAGATGTTGAGCGGGCTCGGCACGTCTTCTTTGAGAACGCCATGCGGCTTCAAAGCCGTAGCAAGATTTTCCCAGCAGCCGTGCTTCGGCGCGACGACTTTTTTTCTTCCCAATCTTTTCCAAACGCCGCCGTATATTTTGAAAATCTCATCGCCCCATTTCTTGTAGAAAGACGTGCTGCACATGCCTTTTTCCATGTCATGGGTGCCACGGTACGTGTCTTTGACGATGGTCTGCATGACGTTGTTGTACTTCGAAATCAGCACGTCGCCGGTCGTCACGTAAATTTTCCCCTGATCGACTTTCGTCCGTGCCTGATCGAAACGCTCTTTGACGTTGCGCAAATTGAAAACGACGTAATCCGCGGTGGACTCGCCGATGACCCGAATGATCCGGCCTTTTTTGACCTCGAACGTCTTGCCGCTGTTGCTCTTGATGATCGTCTCGCTGATGATTTTCACTGCGTCCTCCATCAATAAATTTTGCCGATTCACAATTATCCGAACGAACGTGCGAAAAGCAAGCTACCTACTAAAAGATAAAACACTCCTCCCCATAGGAAACGCGCCGGGACTTGTGATATAGAGTTTCGGACTTTAGTTGGAGCAGTTTGACTCAAGCACAACAGTGAGTTCTAGTTATAACGGGACACAGTTTCCGAAAATCGGCAAGCGATGAGTTCAGTCGAAACGACGGCGCAAACACGCGCTGAAAGCCCTCCGGAAGACAACCAAGTCATTCGGGTCGAGGCTGTCTCCAAACTTTTTCGCACTCCCAGCGAAGGCGCCATTCGGGCGCTTCAAGAAATCAGTCTGAATGTTCCCTATGGCGAGTTCGTGACCGTCGTCGGACCGAGCGGCTGCGGCAAATCGACGTTACTCAAGCTTATCGCCGGATTTTCTCCGCCCTCGTCGGGACGGATTCTCTATCAGGGCGATGAAGTGCGCGGTCTCAACACCCGGGTCGGTTACGTGCCGCAAGAGAGCAAGCTCTTTCCGTGGCTAACGGTGGAAGAAAACGTCGGCTTCGGGCTGGATTCCAAGCGCTTTCCGCGCCCCGAACGCGAGCGGCAAGTAGATTATTTCATCAAGCTGGCCGGGCTCACGGGCTTCGAGAAATATTATCCGGCCCAGCTCTCGGGCGGCATGAGCAAACGCGCTTCAATCATGCGCGCTCTGGCTTATGAACCGCCGGTGATATTAATGGACGAGCCCTTCGGCCCGCTCGACGCCCAGACCCGCATGGTGCTGCAGGACGAGCTTCTAAAGATCTGGGAGCAAAAGCGCCAGACCATTGTATTCGTCACCCATGATTTAGTAGAAGCGGTGGCGTTGGCCGACCGGGTGGTGGTCATGACGCATCGGCCGGGGAAAATCAAAGACATCATCGACGTTCCCATGGCGCGGCCGCGCAACATTTTCGAGATTCACCGGCAAGAGGGATTCGACGAGGCTTACGGGCGTTTGTGGAATATCTTCCGCCACGAGCTCAACATTCGATCACATTAAGAATAGAAAAAGGAATCAGCGACGTGTCGAAAGACGTAACCGAGGAGCATTCAAAAATCGCTAGCGCGCAAGATGATGTCGCGCTCAAGCGGGATGCCGGCTTCAACGCCCGCGGTTTGGGGATTACGCTTCTCCGCTTCGGTATCGTCGGCGGATTTTTACTGCTCTGGCAGATCGCCTCGGGCCGCTGGATAGAACCGTTCCTGATCAGCAGTCCGAGCCGCATCTTTGCTTCGTTGATCGCCGGATTTCAGTCCGGCGACTTGCTCCAGCATACTTGGGTCACGTTTACTGAGATTGCCATCGGCTTTCCACTCGGCGCGATCACCGGCATCGCGCTGGGTTACTGGTTCGGCCGCAGCCGCATGCTGGCGGAGATTTTCGAGCCGATCATCATCGCGCTTAATGGTATCCCGCGCACTGCTTTGGCGCCGCTTTTCATTGTCTGGCTCGGGATCGGCATCTGGTCGAAGGTCGGCGTCGTCTTCTTGCTGACTTTTTTTCTCAATTTTTTTAATACCTATACGGGCATGCGCCAGATGGATCAGGAATACGTCGACCTCGCCAGGCTCATGCGCGTGCGCGGTTTGAAACTGACTTTCCGGGTCATCCTGCCGGCGATTTCGCCCTATGTATTCACCGGCATCAGGACGAGCATCCCTTTCTCGGTCATCGGCGCCATCGTCGGTGAATTCATCGCCGCCACCGAGGGGGTCGGTTTTTTCATCCGGCTCTCGGCCGGAATCTTCCGCACCGCGGATGTCTTCGTCGGCATCATCGTTCTCATGTTCATGGTGATCATCATGGATAGGATCGCCGGAATGGTAGAAAAGCGGGTTTTAAGATGGCAGACACAATCGGAACATGTGGGAGTTCAAGGATAGAAAGGAGATTGGCAATGAGAAACAGCAATAGGTTTTATCCGGCTTCAGCAATCTTGGTGGCACTGCTTTTTGTAATTGCGCCGCAGGCCAAGGCGCAACAAAAAGATATGCCGGAGGTCACCATCGCGACCGCGGTGTCGAATATGGCGTTTAGCGCGCTATGGGTTGCCGAGCAGCTCAAATACTTCGAACAAGAAGGCGTGCGCGCAAAAATCACCTCCGCGGGCGGCGGCTCGCCATGCCAGTCGGCGGTGGTGGGGAGATCGGTGAATTTCTGCGCGTCGAGTTCCGAAGGGCTGGTGCTCGCCCATGTAGAGGGCGCACCGCTGGTGGCGATCCAAGCTCATAACCGAACTCTGACCTTGAGCGTCGCGGTTCGGAAGGAAATCGCCGAGAAACACAAACTCACTCGTAAGAGCCCACTGAGCGCGCGGCTCAAAGTACTGTCACAACTCGGCCCCATCGGCGCCACCAGTCCCGGGGCCGTGTCGGAACAGATTTTCAAATTTCTCGTAGCCAAAGCTGGAGGCGATCCCCGTAAACTCAAATTCGTGTATCTGGGAGGCCCGCAGTTGCCTGCTTCGCTGATGAATGGCGTGGTTGATGCCTTCGCCCTGTCGCCACCATCGGCGGAGGTAACGGAAGCCGCAGGCAAAGGCTATGTGCTGATTCCGCTCGGTCTCGGCGAAGTGCCGGAACTGACCGACTACCCCTATGAAGTGCTCATGGCGCGTCCGGATTACGTCGAGGACAATCGTAAAGTCGCGATGGCCGTGGCTCGGGCGATTTCCCGTGGCGGGGCGCTGTTTCACACCAAACCGGAAGCGGCAAAGTCAGCTCTCAGGGCCCATCGTTTCTCGAATCCGGGAAAATTGGACCAGAAGGTTTTTGACTTATCCTTTGACGGGATTAAGCCGGCGATGCCTCGGTGGGGGGATATGTCGGTGGAGGGTTGGAAGAAAGTCATCAGCTTCGCCGGCGGCGCGGGCATCATTAAAGACAAATCGAAAATGCCGTCCGCCGAAGAAGGCCTGCTTTGGACCAACAAGTTCGTCGGCAAGCCGTCGTGATCAGGGCGGCTTAGGGTGAAAACTTCGATTCCCAACGAGCGCCCTCAGGACAGACCCTGAGGGCGCTCTACATTTCGCAAAACGTAAAATTGGAATCTGAAATTTGCGATTTGAAATTCGATAATCGCAACGCGATTATCGATACCCCATCGCCCCAAGAAACTGCTTCAAAGAAGTAAATTTTAGGTAGGGATTGGTCTTCTTTTGCTCGCCGAGCGTGGCCTGAGACTGGGCTGCGTAATTGTGGCCGGGAAATAAGATCGTTTCGTCGGGCAGCGCCATCAACTTTTGCGTCAGACTTTCGTACATCTGTTCCGGATTGCCGCCGGGGAAATCCACTCTTCCGCAGGCGTCGATAAACAGAGTGTCGCCGGAAACAATCCGGTTATCGACGAGAAAACACTGCGACCCCGGTGTGTGCCCTGGCGTGTGCAGCAATTGAATCTCGATTCCGCCGACGTCGATCTTGTCGCCGCTGTCAGCCTTCATAACATCCGACGGCGACAGCCCCTTCAGCGCATCAGCCTCGGCCTTGTGCACGACCACTTTGGCTTTGCACTTGCTCAGAAGTTCAGAAACGCCAGGGATATCGACATTCGCGAACCGGCCGCCGACGTGATCGGGATGGGTGTGCGTCACGAACGCATGGGTGATTTCGACGTCGTCTTCGGCGGCGATTCGGAGGATCGTATCGATCTCCCAAGCAGCGTCGACGACGGCGACCTTGCGCGTCTCCAGCGAACCGATGAGATAGATATAATTCTGCATCGGCCCGATTTCGATTTGTTTGAAGTAAAATCGGTTGTCCATATCTAAACTCTCCCCGGGCAAGACTGTTTCAGAATGTCATTCTGAGGCCATGCCGAAGAATCTGCTTTCGTCCGCATCGGAAAACGCAGATCCTTCGCTAACACTCAGGATGACATCCAGGTGATTTGTAGCATTGCGGCACAATCTCGCGAGGAGGAAAAGATCGGAGATGCTCAGCGAATTTTCCCTGACAGCGACTGATAGCTCACCCCGTCTCCGTTATCGTTGCTCACCGGCAATCCCGACGCCGCCCAGCCCGGCGCGCTCACATTACCCATCGCGTCGCGCATGCCGCCGAAGCCGCCGAGCATGTTGGAAACATCTTGAAAGCCCGCCTGCTGCAACAACCCCGCCGCGGCAGTGGAACGCGGTCCGGCCTGGCACCCGACGATGATCTTCTTGTCGTGGGGAAAATTCGCTTCCACGACTTTGACGAAGTCGCTGTTCATCATCATGCCGCGCGCGGGATCGGGAAATGCGACGGGAACATTCACCGCCGCCTGCGGGTGGCCGTTGGCAAATTCGCGCTCCGTACGCACGTCAATGTAAACGATGTCAGGGTTTGCAGTTAATAAATCATGGGCTTGTTGCGGCGTGATTTCTTTGATCGCCATGTACACACCTCGCTGGAGTGTTGGAGTACTGGAATGATGGAGTATGGGGTGACCGGAGCAACACTCCATTACTCCAATACTCCATTCACCCATTCCCCCTACATTCCCATAATATTATAGCCGGCATCCACGTGCAGCACCTCCCCGGTAACGGCGCTGCCCAGGTCGCTGCATAAATACAATGCGGTCTTGCCGACCTCTTCGGCGTCGATGTTGCGTTTGAGCGGCGCGCGCTCGGCGACGTGATGCAACATGGATTTAAAATCCGAGATCCCCGCGGCTGCCAGAGTTCGAAGCGGTCCGGCGGAGATGGCGTTTACGCGGATCCCTTTCGGACCGAGATCGTGCGCCAAGTAGCGCACACTCGCCTCCAGCGCCGCCTTGGCGACGCCCATGACGTTGTAATTTGGAATCACTTTTTCCGAGCCCATATAGGTGAGCGTGAGAATTGATCCGTTGCGCTCTTCCATCAGCGGCGCTGCCCGCTGCGCCAACGCGACGAGCGAATAAGCGCTGACGTCCATGGCGAGGTGAAAGCCGGCGCGGCTGGTTTGCGCATAGGGATTGGACAAGTCTTCCTTATTAGCAAAGGCGATGGCGTGAATCACGATATCGACCCCGCCCCACTCCTGTTTCAGCGTCGCGAAGACTTTGTCGATCTCTTCGTCTTTGGTGACGTCGCAAGGAAGTACGATTTTCGAGCCGATACCCTCGGCCAGAGGGCGCACTCGCTTTTCCAATATTTCTCCGGCAAACGTGAACGCGAGTTCTGCACCTTCGGCGTGAAACGCTTCCGAGATCGCCCACGCGATGCTGCGCTCGTTAGCGACCCCGAAAATCGCCGCTTTCTTTCCATCTAACAAGCCCATGTGAATCCCCCCGACCCATTTTCGATTTTAGATTTTGGATTTTCGATTATCGGATGGCGAAATTAGCTCCCAAGCCACGCTTTTTAGTTCACCCGTTTTCTCCGGCAATCGAAAATCCAAAATCGAAAATCTAAAATTACTTGCCTTTTGGTTTACCGTGGAGTCCCCGCTGCCAGAGATACTCCTGCTCGCCGGTCTGTTTGGCAATCCAGCGCGACAGAACGAAGAACAGATCGCTCAATCGATTCACGTATTTTATCACCTCGGGATTGATTTCTTCCTCGCGCGAAAGCCGCAAGATATCGCGCTCGGCGCGGCGGCAAACCGTGCGGCACTGATGCAAATACGCGCCGATCCTCCCGCCGCCCGGCAGAATAAAGGAGGTAAGCGGTTCGAGATCTTTCTGGCACTTGTCCATCAGCTTTTCGAGCCGATCGACCTCGCCGTCGCCGACGCGGTACATGCCCTGCTGAAAAAACTCCGGGGGCGTCGCCAACTCGCTGCCAAGATCGAAAAGCTCGTCTTGAAGCTGGCAGAGCACCTCGTCTAAAAACCGGTGCCCCTCGCCGGCGTCGAGACTCTCTTCGTTGAAGACGCGCGCCAGGCCGACGATGGAATTCAGCTCGTCGATGGTGCCGTATGCGCCGATGCGGGATGAATCCTTCGGCACACGTTTGCCGCCGACCAGAGCCGTCTCGCCCCGGTCGCCCGTGCGTGTGTAAACTTTGTTGATGCGAACCGCCATGATTTCAGAACCGCGAGAGGTCCAGAATGCAGGATTTAGGAGCCAGATGCTACTGTTGAATTATTCTGACTTCGGTCTCCTGACTTTCGATCGTCAACTCGAAGTTCCCTTGATTATTTCTGCGACCGTTTGCGCCATAGCATATAAGCCGGTATCCCCAAGCAAACGATGACAAGTCCGATCAGCGATTCCTTTGGCTTTTCCGCCACTGAGCCCCAAACGATCCATACATGAATGAGCACGAAGAGCAGCGGCACGATCGGATAACCCCACACCCGATAGGGACGCTTGAGCTCCGGTCGTTTCAAACGCAGAACGATCACCGAGCCAATCGTGAAAGCGGAGAAAAGCGTGATCGCCACGCTGACGTAGGTAAACAAGGTGCCCCAAGTGTTGGTGAGAATCAGCAGACAACTCCAAAGCGCCTGCAGCATAATTGCCTTGGTCGGCGTGCCAAATTTGGGGTGAACATAGGTGAGGCGCTGAAAGAAAACCCCGTCTTTCGCCATCGCGTAATAAATCCGTGGCCCGATCATCGTCACCACGTTGAGCGCGCCCAGAATCGAGATCGTGATGATGGCGGTGATCAAGGCGGAAGTTTTATAGCCGAAAAGCGCGGTGGTGGCGACTTCGGACATGCGCAGGGCGCCTTTCATCTCCGCGACGGGCACGGCATAAATGTAAACCGCGTTGATGGCCAGATAGAGCGCGGTCACGAGCAACACGCCATACATCAGCGCGCGCGGCAGATTCTCCTCGGGGTCTTTCACTTCACCGGCAATGTAGATGACCGCGTTCCATCCCGAGTAGGCGAAGATCACCGGTATGAAAGCCGCTCCAAACAGACTGGAGTTGCCGATCTTTTCCCAGTCGAAAAGCGGCTCGAAGTGACTCGTGTTGCCATTGCCGAAAATTACGCCGAAGACAATGATGCCCAGCAGCGCGCCGATCTTCAATATCGTCAAAATATTTTGCGTCAGCGTCCCCTGCCTGACACCCAGGCAATGAAGTCCCGATAAGATCAACACCACCGCAATCGAAAAGAGCGTGCCGATCGTGGCGCTGATGGGAAGCCACGGCAGCGGTATCGAAAAGACGACATCTTGAGACCCCAGTACTGGCAAAAAGAACGATACGAAACCGTTCAAGATCACGGCGAGAAACGCGATGGCGCCGGAAAAAGTAACGAGGAATGAAGACCAGCCGGAGAGAAACCCCATCAGCTTGCCGTACGCCTCGCGGATATAATTGTAATCGCCCCCAGCATAGGGCATGCTCGCAGATAATTCAGCGCAAGTGAGAGCACCGGCAAGGGCGAGCAGTCCGCCAAAAAGCCACACGAGCAATACACCCCCGGGGCTCGGCAAGGTCTCCGCAATCGCCCCGGTAGAGATGAAGATCCCGGTGCCAATCATATCGCCGGCAATCAACATGACCGCTGAAAACAAGCCAATTTGCCGTTTGAGCTCAGTTTGGGCCATAGCGATTAGAAATACAGGTAAAATAACAGGCAGGCAACTTGGAGCGGCGCGCCCGGGTCGTGCCGGCAGGTCTCGCCGTTGACCTCGTGGGGAAAATCCGAAGAGTACATGAAAGGCTCGGCGCCGACCATCTTGACTGCGGTGGCTAAGGAGCGGCTCCCCGTCCTCGCAGCCGACAAAAATTCGCCGCGCCTTGACATGCCGCACGATGTAGTCGCTCACTTTCTCGCCTGGCTGAAGTTTCAGATAGGTGCCCCTCAGATCGCGCATCACGTGTGACTGGTAGGAGCTGTCGAACCGCTCCAGGCAGAACAAGAACCATGCGACGCCGCCTTCGAGAAAACCGAATTTAACTTTCGGAAATCTTTCGAGCACGCCGTTGAAGACTATCGACGCCAAAGAGATCATTTGACCGAGCGGATGGCCGATCGCGTGCACGGCGGCGTACGGATCGAGCGCGTCCATGCCCATGCCGCCGTGCACACCGCCGTGGATCGCGATACAGCAGCCCAATTCGTTCGCCGCTTCATAAACCGGACAGTAGACCTGCGATCCCAGCGGCGGCGCATGCAGGCTGCTCGACGGCAACACCGCGCCGCACATGCCGAGACTTCTCACAGCTCGATCCAGTTCTTCGGCGCGGCCATCGAATTCAAAACAGGTTGCGGCAGCAGCGCCAGTCCGCGACAGCGCGGGCTGTGCTGCAAATAAGTCTCGTGCAGCCAATCGCCCAGCTCTACATCAAGATCGCACTCGCCGACCAGGTTAAGCACGACACCTACATGGGCACCGGTCCGTCGCCTACCGGTAGAGATATCGCTCGGATCGTGATCAAGTATCTGCCCGGAGTACAGATCAGCTTCGACGAAAAGGCCCGCGTGCCCGCCTGGAACTTCGACAACTCGCGCGCCGTGAAAGAGTTTGACTGGAAGATTCAGTCAGTGGAAGAAATGGTTTTGGACGAAATCAATGGCACGCGAGAAGCTGCGGGGTTGGCGCCGGTACATGAAACGTCATTTTAAGCGATTTACATTAATCAGTGAACCATCCAGCGCTATAAACTTTTGGCGTACTTTGCATTGCTATAGTTTGAAAGTTTTCGCGGCTTGCGCAAATTTTTCCGAGCGAAAGACCTTGGATTCCGGTGCAAACATCCGGGACACGAACCGATCGGTGCGCGCAGCGCACCCTGCGAAAGCCTTCGTGTTCTTCGTATTACTATAGTTGGAAATTTGCGCGGGCCCCGCGAATTTCCAGGGCGCCAAAGCTACGATGTCGATTCTACGGACAATTCAATCTTACCACGAAGGTCACGAAGAGCACGAAGTTTCGGAGTTAAAA
>JBOHVN010000027.1:0-7588 GCA_050735675.1 Binatia bacterium
GTGTCGCCGTTTGTGATTTCTTACGCCGTCGCGCTCGCGCAGTGCTCCCGGCCGCAAAGCCCGGATGCGCTGCAGTACGTCAAGGACTATGTCGAATGGGGCGCCGGCCCGCGCGCCTCGCAATATCTCATTCTCGGCGCCAAGGCGCGTACCATCCTGCAGGGCCGCTACGCCGTGTCCATCGAAGACATTCAAGCGCTGGCCCCCTCGGTGCTGCGTCATCGCATCGTACCGAATTTCAAAGGGCAAGGCGAAGGACTTACTTCCGTCGACATCATCCATCGATTGCTGACCGACATCAAACCCTCGACCGACGGCAAAGCCGCTCGCTAGCCCCGGATTATTCATGCCTAGAGGAGAATCCACAACAGAGTGTCGGCCGAGGAGTAAGGCTGCTGCTGAATTGGGTTCAAAACGTTCAAGCGGTTCAATCCGTTCAAAACGTTTTGAACGATTGGAACTATTTAAACGAATTGAACTCGCGGATCAGCCTCAGGCTAGCAAGCCGCTCCGGTAAAATTTAGCAATCCGTCTCTATCACCGCTTTCATGTTGCGCCTGAGAAAATCGCAGAGCGTCGACGGCATCGAAATCCGCGGCGGCGCTGACTTCCAGCGGCGCACCCGGGAGGCCATCGCACTGCTGCGACCGCTGGCGGCGTTCGAGCTCGTCCGCGCGCATCTCGCCGTCATCCGTCAAGGCCAGCGCAGCGGCGTGCAAGCCTGGGCGCGCAAGCCAATTTTTACGGTCGCCACGGCGACTTGGAATCATTCGGCGCTCTGGTATGCCGGCGCGATCGCGCACGACGCCTTCCATGCCAAGCTTTACCGCGACGCCAAGCAGCACGATCCGGCAAGAGGGCCGAGCGCCGATGCGTGGAGCGGCAAGGCGGCGGAAAGAGCCTGTTTAGCCTTTCAAAGCCAGGTGCTGCTTGCGTTGAATGCGGACAAAGCGATCATCGCTCATATTGAAAAGCACGCAAAAAATCCCACTTATCAGGGGCGCAACCAGGGTTGGGGAAGCTGGCTAGATTATCGCAAACGCTGGTGGTAGACATTTACAGACCAGCGCATGAGAGCCAGTGAATTCGAGTATGGAAGATTAAAAACAGCCATCCTCGATTGCGGTGCGATTAACTACACAGCCTGCTCCAGGGTATCAGATTCGATAAGATCTGTCCTAAAGCCGTCACCCCCAATGCTTTTATCGGGGGTCCAGCTCAGAACCCGCCTGGATTCCCGCTTAAAACATGCGGGAATGACGAACTTAGGATAGGAATTGAGTGAACACGGCAGGCTATGGAAGAATCGACGTCAAAGATTAAAGCCATGACCGGCGGCGATAAAAATTATTTCGACCCCAAGGTCCTGGCCGGTATAGCCAACCTCTACCTGCGCGCCCGCTGGGTGGTCGAGGGGATGATGTCGGGCATCCATCGCAGCCGCGCCAAAGGCTTTAGCGTCGAATTCGAAGAGCACCGCGAGTACTCGCCGGGCGATGAGATCCGCCGCATCGACTGGAAGGCGCTCGGCAAATTCGACCGCTATTTCATCAAAGAATATGAAGACGAGACTAATCTGCGCGCCTACTTGCTGCTCGACGCCAGCGCGTCGATGAACTATGCCTCGGACGGCATCACCAAGTTCGATTATGCCTGCACGCTCACGGCCTCGCTGGCGTATCTGATTCTCAAGCAGCAAGACGCCGCCGGCGTGGTCACTTTTTCAAACCGCATCGAAACCTTCGTCCCGCCCCGTGCCAAGCGCGATTACCTCACGCAGATTCTCCACGCCCTGGAGAATCGCGGCCCGGGCGGCGAGACCAACGTCGGCCGGATCCTCGACGACATCGCCGGCCAGATCAAACGGCGCGGCCTGATCGTTTTGGTCTCCGACCTGCTCGACGAGCCGGCGGCTATTCTCAAAGGATTGCGCCAGTTTCGCTTCAAGGGCAACGACGTGATCGTCTTTCACCTGCTCGATCCCGCCGAGCTCAATTTGCCGTTCGACGGCAATATTCTGTTCGAAGACCTGGAAGCCGCCAGTCTCCAGGTGATCACCGATCCGCGCGCCATCCGCACGACCTATCAGCAAGTCGTGCAGGAATTTATCAACGACATGCGCAAGCAATGCCGCGACAACGCCATTGACTATCAGCTGATCTCGACGGCGGCGCCGCTCGATCGAGCCCTGGCAAGTTACCTGAGCTGGAGGGGCTGAGCGCGAATGTCGTTATTTTTTCTCTATCCGGCGTTTCTGTTCGGACTCGCGGCAGCCTCGCTGCCGATTCTGATTCATCTGCTCAACCGGCGCCGGCTGCAGCGCATCCAGTTTCCCGCGGTGCGCTTTATCCTGTTATCGCAAAAACGCATCTCGCGCAGCTATCGCCTGCGCCATTGGCTGCTGTTAGCGCTCAGAACCCTGGCGGTGGTTTTTCTCGTCCTATTGCTGGCTAATCCGATTTTTCAAACCGGCGCCGGGCTCTTTGCCGGCGGCGGCCCGGTCGCCGCGGTGGTGCTTCTGGACAATTCGCTGAGCATGAGATGGAGCGGCGACGGCAACGGCTTCAAGCAAGCCAAAGAAGCCGCTCGGTTATTGATCTCAGCGCTGAACGACGGCGATCGCGCCGCTCTCTTGCCGACCAACATCACCGGCAGAGAGACATTTCGCCTCAAAGGCCAGCGCGACGTGCTGCTAAGGGAACTCGACGCCATCGAGATCGCCGACGGCACCGCCAATCTGGCCGCGGCGCTCAACAAGGCCTATGAGTTATTGAGCGAGCCGGCCGGACAAAAGGAAATTCGATTAATCACGGATATGGGCCTGACCGGCTGGGATCAATTTTCCATCGCCGCGCTGAAACGGGTCGATCCGTCGATTCCGCTCAAATTGATTCACGTCGGGCGCAAAGAGCAACCGCTCAACGCCGGCGTCAAGGAGGTCCGCCTCGGCAGCCAAGGCGTCGGCGTCAATCTTCCGCTTAACATTGAAGCGACTGTGAGCAACTTCTCCGATCGGGAAGTAAAGGACGTGCTCGTCCAACTGAGCATCGGCGGTCAAAACAAGGAACAAAAACTTGTCAGCGTGCCGCCGAAGGGCGAGGCCTCGGTGAATTTCCAAACCCGTGTCGGCCAATCCGGCGCGCAAGCCGGCCAGGTGAGCTTGAAGAAGGACGGGCTCGCGGGCAACGCCGTGGCCAATTTTACAATCGATGCCCAGGACAAGCTCAAAGTTTTGGTCGTCGACGGCGATCCCCAGACTGCGCTGGTGCAGAGCGAGAGCTTTTTCCTAAGCCGCGCGCTCAATCCCGCCGGCGAGCGCGACTCATCGCTCTTTCTGCCGACGGTAATCGTTCCGGACGGGCTCAACGCGGCGGCGCTGGACACGTACCAAGTCGTGATTCTTTGCAACGTCGCGACCTTGCCGGAAGCTTTCGTCGCCAATCTGCAAAACTTTGTGCGCCAAGGCGGCGGTTTATTGATCTTCGGCGGCGACAAGTTTCAACCCGACAGCTATAACCAAAAACTTTCCCAGTCCGTGCCGGCGGAGCTGCGCGAGAAAAAAACCGGGCCCGAAGCAACCGGTGAAAAAATCGACAGGCTCGATCTCGCTCATCCCGCGCTAAAAAGTTTCGCCGATCCGATTTTGCTCGAATCGCTGAAATCCACCCGCGTCTGGGGTTATATGCGCGCCAGCCCGCGCGGCAAATCGGCTCTGATCTCGCTCGCCAACGGCGATCCGCTGGTGCTCGAACAAAGGGTCGGTGCGGGCAAAGTGATTCTGATAACCACCACGGCGGATCGCGATTGGACCGATCTGCCTCTGAAAACCGCGTTTCTGCCTTTGCTGCAAGCGCTCGCGCAACACCTCGCCGGCGGCAAACGCGGTCACTTCGATCCTGGCATCGCCGTCGGCGACGCTAAGGAAATATCCTTGCCGCCGGGATGGGTCGGCAAGAGTTTGCGCGTCACAAAACCGAACAAGCAAGCCACCGAGGTGCCGATTGCCGGCGAAAAGAATCGCGCCGTGGCGACCATTGCCGACAATGAGCTTGCCGGCGTTTACCGGCTGTCTCTTCCTGCCGGCGCGGAAAAGGATTCCAGCGCGCCGCAACTTTACGCGGTCAATCCGCCGTTTCTTGAATCGCGCCTGGAGGAAATCGGCGCGCGTGAATTGCAAGCCAAGCTCGCGCCGGTGCGCGCCGAGGTCATTCCCATCGATGCCCTCAAGGAAGGCGGTAAGCGCACCGATCTGGCGCTTCCGTTGCTGGCGCTGCTCATTGTAACTTTATTTCTGGAGGGTTGGCTGGGGCAGAGATTTTAAAGGAGCCCGTCATTCCCGCATGCTTTTAGCGGGAATCCAGGCGAATCTGAATACTTTTAAGAAATAAGATCAAGGAGCCGGGTTATGACAATGAACACGCATTAGCTCTCTTTACAGATCGTCCGGATGCTTCTCAAGTTTCAACCCAGAGCGTCCGGCGTGGAGATAGAGTTTTTAACTTTTAATTTTTCAATTCTCTTTTAACTCTTATGGATCGCCGCAATTTCATCCGCATATTTTCTCAGGGCTTACTTGGCGCCGGATTGTTGCCGAATCTCGTCAGCGCGGCCCAGTCCAACGAGAACCGCCGGCTGCAGTTTGTCTTCGCGCAGATCAAGTATCGCGGCGGCGACTGGAACCCGCACCCTCTGGCAGTGACCCCCTTGATGCAAGAGCTCATGACGCGCACCAGCGTCGAAGCCGCCGCTCAGCGCCACGAAGTGACGCTGGGCGATCAGGATTTGTTCAACTACCCATTTCTCTACTTGACCGGAAAATACGAATTCGACCCGTTTGGCCCGGAAGAAATCGAAACCCTGCGCCGTTTTCTTTCCTACGGCGGCTTTATGCTGATCGATGACGCGCTCGGCCAGCAAGGCTACGGCTTCGACAAGGCGGTGCGCCGCGAGATGCAGCGAATCTTTCCGGGAAACGAATTTGGGCGCCTTCCCTCCGGCCATGCCGCACTGCGCAGTTACTATCTTTTGCGCCGCATCGGCGGGGTCAGAATCGTCAGCCCGACGCTCGATGGGATCACCGTAGGCAACTCGATGCCGGTCATTTACTGTCAGAACAACCTCGGCGGCGCCTGGGAACGCGACCAAACCGGACGGTGGACCAACGCCTGCACGCCTGGCGGCGAAGCGCAGCGCCGCGACTCTTTTCATCTGGGCATCAATCTCATTCTCTACGCGATGACCGAAAACTACAAAGAAGACTTGATTCACGTCCCGTTCATTCGCCGGCGGCTCACCCGGTAAGCCATGCAGGATCTTCATCTCATCGGCCCGTTGCCCTGGTGGTTGATCGCGCTCGTCGCCGTGCTGACGGCCGTCCTGCTGATCCAACAGTTTCGCGCTCTCCGCCAACGGCTGCCGCTCGGTCAGAGCACCCTTCTCACCCTGCTGCGCGCTTGTGTTTACGCCGGCTTGATTTTTTTCCTCTTCGGCCCGGCGCTGATCGACCGGCGCACGACCAAATTGCGCCGCCCTTTGACGGTGCTCATCGACAGCTCCCAAAGCATGGCGTTTCCCGCCGACTCGAAACCCGCGCCGGGAGATAAGGATCCGGTAAGCCGGCTCGACGTGGTACGCGAAAAACTCACCGCCGGTCAAGAGCCGCTGATCCAAAAGTTAAGTCGCGATTACGATCTTCGCCTGATTCGCTTCGGCACGAGCTTGGAGCCCATCGCGGCGGGCAGCCTCCCCGGCTTGCAGGCGCAGGACCCGGGAACCAGGCTCCTGGAGTTATTGCAAGCCGCCGCTCGCGACGGCGCGGCGCAATCCGCCATCGTCATCTTTTCCGACGGCATCGCCAACGGCGCTCAGACATCGCTCGAGAGCATGGCGCCGCTGCCGGTGCCGGTCTTCGCCGTCGGCGTCGGCGAAGCTGAAGGGTTTACTGACGTGCGCATCGCCAAGCTCGGCGCGCCGGATTTTGCCTTTCGCGGCCGTGAATTCAAGATCGATCTGACGATCCAGGCCTCCGGCATGAAAGGCAAGACCGTGCCGGTTTTCTTTAATCGCGGCAAAAATCTCATCACGTCGCGGTCGGTCACCATCGACGCCGACTTGTTCGAACAGAAAGTGACGCTCGCGTTCACGCCGAAAGATCTCGGCACGCATGGTTTTTCCGTCAGCATTCCGGCGCAGACCGGCGAGCAAATCACGCGCAACAACCAGAAGGATTTTAAGGTCGACGTGCAACGCGACAAGATCCGTATCCTGACTTTGTCCGGCTCGCCGGCTTGGAATTACCGGTTTTTACGCATGGCGATGAAGCAGGACCCGCTGATCGAGCTGGTGTCGTTCGTGTTCCTGCGCACGCCGACCGACTCAGTGGACGTGCCGGAAAGCCAGTTGAGTCTGATCCCGTTTCCAATCGACGATATTTTTCTCGAGGAGTTAAAAAACTTCGACCTTATCTTCCTCGACGATTTTTCCCACCGCGCCTATTTCAACCCGGTTTATCTCGAACGAGTCCGAGACTTTGTGCGCGACGGCGGCGGGCTCGCCATGTTTGGCGGCACGCGCGCGTTCGACAGCGGCGGCTACGGCGAAAGCGCGCTGCGCGACGCGCTGCCGGTCGAATTGGACGGCAAGGGCGTATTTGAAACGCGCGACGGGCTGCAAGCGGCGTTGACTCCTGCCGGTAAAGCCCATCCGATAACCCGCCTGGTGCCCGATCCGAAAAGCAACGAAGAGGCATGGCGCAAGCTGCCCGCGTTGACCGGCATGAATCAGGTGCGCGGTGTGCGCGGTGAAACCCTGCTCACCGCCGGCGGAGCGCCGTTGCTCGCCATCGGACGCCACGGCAAAGGGCGTACTTTGGCGCTGATGACCGACGACGCCTGGCGCTGGAACTTTATCGCCGTCGGCAACAAACAAACGCCGCAGCATCATCTGAAACTCATGCGTCAGGCGGTGCGCTGGCTGGCCCAAGAGCCGTCCTTCGAGCAGGTGCAGCTGCGGCCGATTCCAGTTTCCCAGCCCGGCGAAAAAGTCGCGATAAAATTGCGCGTGCTCAAAGACGATTTCACGCCGGCGCGCGAGGCTGCGGTGCAGCTGCGCGCATTCACTCCCGAAGGCGAGCCGATCTTGGTCCCGGCCGCGGCCGGTAGCGAGGAAGGCGAATACACCGGCGAGTTCACGCCGACCCGCGAAGGCACTTACCGCGTCGAAGCCGAAGCGAGTCTCAGCGGCAAGACGCTCGGCAAAGACAGAACCAGTTTCACCGCCGCATATTTTTACGGCGAGGCCGACGATGGGCGGCCGCGGCTCGAGCTGCTGAAACAGATCGCCGAATCGAGCAAAGGCGAGTACTTCCCGATCGACAATTGGAACGACAAGGCGTTGGAAAAGATCGCCGCGCGGCTCGACAGCATCGCGCCGTCCGAGATCGTCGAGCAACGGCAAATCCGTCTGTGGAGCAATCTCTGGCCGTTCGCCATCATGCTCGCGCTGCTCAGCGTCGAGTGGTGGATGCGGAGGAAGTGGGGATTGATCTAGTTGCTAGTTGCTGGTTTCTACTTTCTAGTTTCTAGACTAG
>JBOHVN010000028.1:0-8678 GCA_050735675.1 Binatia bacterium
CGTAATCTCCGATCTTTGCGGCCTTTGCGTCCCTTCGGTTTCACTCCGGACATGCTTTGCGGGAGATACTCCGAGATTTCGTTGCGGCTGTGCCGCGCTGGGTCTCTGTGGTGAAAATTTCTTCACACGAAACCCGGAAGAACCAAATAGCTCAACTTGATTCGCATGCGGGCTTTCTCTAGCATGACTCAATCTCAAAGACTATTTCCTGACTCCATGAAGTGTCAAAACTGCGATGCACCGGTGCTGAGTTCCGATGAGCGCTGCCAAAGCTGTGGCGCGAAATTGCTGCACCATAGAGTTGTTCTCGGTGTTCCCAAAGCCGAAGAATTTACCTTGACACCCGAAGAGCCGGCGATCGAACTTGAAGAACCGGCTGAGACTGACAATGGGGACTTTCCGGCGCGCGCTGAAATCGAACCGGAGGCCGCTGCGGTGTCGATTCAGAGCGAGCCGATTGCGGAAATACGCTGGGGCGGTTTTTTCCGGCGCGCGGGCGCATTTCTCGTCGATGTCGTCATGATCGTTTTACTTTCGGCTCTAATGGGAGTTATGGCCTATATCGGATATAGGGTGGGCTTATCCGCCCACAGTCGGATAATCTCGTGGAACAACGCCGCGCCGCTCATGTCTTTCTTGACTCTTGCCTGGATTGGCTTAGCGACGACTTACTTCGTCGTCTTTCATGGCATGGAAGGAAGGACGATCGGCAAGTGGCTGTTCGGCTTGCGCGTGGTCGGCGCCGGCCTGACTCCGATCAGTTATCGACGAGCGTTGCTGCGCTGGTGCGGCGCCGTCGGCCTGGGCGTCGCTTCGCTCGGTTTGGCTTTCCTGTGGATTTTATGGCAGCGAGAAAAACGCGGCTGGCATGATTTTCTGGCGCGCACCTGGGTGATTCGGGAGTGAGGTGGTTATGGGAGGTTTAAAGATCGGGGTGGTCATGGACCCCGTCGACAAGATAGACATCGACAAGGACACGACCTTCGTCCTGATGTTGGAAGCCCAGCAGCGCGGCCATGAAATCTATTTCATGGAGTTGGACGACTTGTACGTTCGCGGCGGCACGCCCCAGGCCCGCTACCGGCGGCTGGAGCTCGCGCGCGCGGTGCCGCATTATCATTTAGGCGAATTCAAGACCGGCGCGCTCGACGATTTCGACAGCGTGTGGATGCGCAAAGATCCGCCTTTCGACATGAAATTTTTCTTCGCGACGCATTTATTAAGCTTGATCGATCAGAGCAAGTGCTTCGTCATGAACCATCCCAGAGGACTGCGCGAGGCGAACGAAAAGCTCTACGCGCTGCGCTTTCCTGAGCAAATCCCCCAGACCCTGGTCGCCAGCGACATGGGACGTTTAAAGACGTTCATGACTGAGCTGGGCGGCGAGATGATTATCAAGCCGCTCGACGGTAGCGGCGGCAGCGGGGTGTTTTACCTGAGCGATCAAGATCGCAACACCAACGCCATACTGGAGGCCGCGACCGACAATGGCCGGCGGTTGGTGATGGCGCAGCGCTATCTGCCCGAGATCCGCCAGGGCGATACGCGCATCATTGTCCTCAACGGCGAACCGCTCGGGGCGGTCTTGCGCGTGCCGCTGGAATCTGAGACGCGCGGCAACATTCACGTCGGCGCGCAGTGCGTGAAGACCGAGGTGAGCGCCCGTGACCGCGAAATCTGCGCCGCGCTGGCGCCCTTACTGAGAGCGGACGGACTTTATTTCGTCGGCCTGGACGTCATCGGCGGTTTTCTCACCGAAGTGAACGTCACCAGCCCGACCGGGATTCAAGAAGTGAACGCGCTCAACGGCGTTCGCTTGGAAACCCAGGTCGTTGATTTCGTCGAGCAGCAGGTCGGAATTCTCGCGCGAAATTAGCCCGAATCTTGACTCCCCAATCCTTTTACGCGATATTTCAGTTTTTCCACTCGTTTGGCCAGGTAGCTCAGTCGGTAGAGCAGAGGACTGAAAATCCTCGTGTCGGCAGTTCGATTCTGTCCCTGGCCACATTTTTTCTCCAGAATTTCGGCCGCCAGAGGGCGAGCCTAGCGTAAATTCGTTCAGACTGGCGGAGGGATCCATACCGGCCGAGGCTGTCGATTATCACGTTACGACGACGGGACGATTGTAAAACCTTCTTTATGCGCTGCATTGCGCAGCCGCTCATCAAAGCAAACCAAGGACATTCCCCGCGTGTACCCGCGGCACCATTGCAACGCTGCGGCCAACTGAAACGCGTCCGCAGCTCTCAGCGGATGGACGGCAAGTAATCTCTCTGCGACCGCCCGGAGCCTGGTGGTAGGTTGAATTTCGATCCATGTATTCGCAAGTGTTTCCAGTAAATCCCTTGCTTGCCTTTCGTCCGCTGAAGCAAGATTGCCCTCTCGAGTTTGGCGCACGAGAGCCGAGATGCACTCGGTGCGGGTCGACCACCAAACAACGGTCATGGGATCTTCGGCAAGAACTGATTTGACTTTAGAACTTGCGGGCTCGTTGACGATCAAGGGAACTATTGCCGAGCTATCCCAAAAGATCACCGACCTTCCTCTCTCTCCTGCAGCAACGATTTCAAGACCAAACCCTTTGGATCTTTAGGTCGCGGCAGAGACCAAAAATTTTTAGGCAATTTGCCCGTACCGATCCTTACGATCCCCTGTTTTTCCAATTCGGCAAGATCTTGTGGCAGAATGGCGGATACTGCGGCCGGGGTAAGTTTGGCAATCGGCCGGCCACGCTCCGTCACCAGGACTTCTTCTCCTGCCTTTACTTGCCTGAGGTATTCACTAAGCGATGCCTTAAGTTTCGATACGGTCGCGGTTTTCATGGATTACTCCTTAGCCCCAGATGACCATTCTGGTCAGATTTTTCCGCCTAGTCAAGTCAACCTATTTCCGTACCTCTCGATGTTGTGGCCAACGTGAGCCAGCAATGACACGGATCTCGGCCAGTATCTGTATGGAGATCCGCCGCCCTTGTCGGCCACCGGCCCGGACAGGATCCTTCACGGAGTGACTGTTCTGTGTGCTTCAGCGCGCCGCTAAGACGCCGGTGTGAGATGCCCGCCAGTCCATGTCTGAATGCATCGTGGTTGCCCGGTGGGCCGGATCTGCCGCGTATACCCGCCATGCATACAGCATAGCGGACAAACCGTGTTTTTTCCTGTGGATTGGTGGAGATGGACTCGATCTGTCAGTGGGAATTGCATTCGTTTTTGCGCCACTAAATCGACCGACAAAGTAATGGCAAAGTGAAAAAATCTCTTGTGTATTTAGCAGTTACGCGTGCTACGAGAATCCTGAGTCCTCTGGTCGTTGGGTTCATGCCCGGCTGCCGACGGAGTAATAACTGTGAGCGTCAATACGAACAACAAGGAAGGCAACTCCAAGTCTGGAGTCTTCCGCTATGCCAGTTCTGTGCTAGTTCTATCACCAAACGTCGGCAATCACAGACAAAGAAGGGGGGAGAGAGACGCTGATTTTCTGTTGGTAATGGGGATTCAGGATGATTGTAAACGTGTGCGCATCGCCCGGTGCCACAATGACGATGGCTAGCAACAGAGCAATGTCAGCGGACGGATTGTCATGGCGTGGCCTTTCGTAGCCGTACATAGCAGTCCTCGTGATAGCAACGAATGGATTTCACGTGCTCTTCGAGGGCGAGTTCATCCCCGTCTTCCACCGCCGTATTAATGCCGACGACTTCCTGAATCACCTTCTCGCCAAGCACGAAAGGTCTAGGGCAGCGACAGCAGTCGAGATCCAGTGTCTTCATGCCGGCACCGTCCCGTCCACCACCCACATGGCAGTCCTCGTGATAGCAACGAATGGATTTCACGTGCTCTTCGAGGGCGAGTTCATCCCCGTCTTCCACCACCGTATTAATGCCGACGACCTCCTGAATCACCTTGTCGCCAAGCACGAAAGGTCTAGGGCAGCGACAGCAGTCGAGATCCAGTATCTTCATGCCGGCACTGGCTTAGCGCACCGCACGGCCGACGGATTTGTATTTGCCTTTGCACACGCTAAATCCATCATCCCAGCCCCTGCTTATAGAAGTTGCGTTACCGTAGCGGGTAACGTCCTTGCTAAAACGACAGTACGGATGACCGGCTGCAACGTAACCACTATCGCAACCCGACATGTAGCCTCCTTTGTATTGGACTGGTTGGCCGGCTCCGATCTCGCGATCGACGCGCTGCATGTCAGTCGCTCAACCAAAGAGCGCGAACGCGAACAGGAACACGATGTTTTTCATTCATCCTCCGCAAAATGTGGGGTCTTTAACCAGATACACAGACCAGCTTTTGCGGATATTGATTATCGGCAAAGGCCGCCTGCAAGGCAAGGGAAATCAAGTCTACTAGCAGCCGTGACCTGCGCCGAAATTGGCAATCCTCGTGTCGGTCGATTCGATTACGTGAGCAGTCGAGTACATTGAAGTCGAGACAAACCCTCGCTGAGAGTGCTGCCAGTTCACGGTTGACGCCATCCGACTACCTGAAGTAGAAGTCAGCTCAGTCGCTGGGGAAGCCTCTCCAGAGTGTAGCCAATTTCCAGTTTCTCCCGCGACCAAGATCCTCCGATTTCGTTTGTATGGCGACCCAAAAAAGCTCCAACAGAAACCAGGCCGCCGCGTTGTTAAACGGTTGTCGGTTAAAGAATCTCAGACGATTGCCGAGCTACGCCAGCAACTCGCCAAATCTTTGCAGCGGGAGAAGGCAACGTCCAAAGAATTGGAGGATTGTAAGCGCCAGCAAGCGGTGGAACGTCGCGAGTCGCTGGAGCGCCAGGCCGCAACGAGTGAAATTTTGGCGATGATTGCCAAAACTCCCACCAATCTCCAGCCAATATTCGACTCTATTGCGGAGAAGGCTGCACGCTTGTGCGATGCCAAGGATGCTCTGATCTTTCGCGTGGAAGGTGACGTTCATCGCCGCGTGGCAGTACACTGGGTCAATTCCGGCTCCGGCCGTCGGCTGAATCAAGAGGAAATTTATGCAGCCTAAGAAACTCCTGGTGACAACTTGCTTGGCGGCACTGGTCTATCTTTTGGGATGCGCCGGCATTCAGGTCGCCGGGGACGTTCAAGCAGGGCGAAATGCGTTGCAGGCCGGCCGACCTAACGACGCCGTGAGTTATTTTGCGCGGGCGGCGGAAGTTGATCCTGCGTATAAAACTCCCTACCGCTTTCCCGTAGGCGTGTTAACCTATCTCGGACGGGCTTACTACGAGACTGACAGAGATGAGGAGGCGCGCAAAGTCCTTGAAAAAGCGGTCAGTCTCGATAAAGACGATTCTCTGGCGCACCTGTATCTCGGGCTGACCCTGTTACGCACTGGCGATCGAGACCGCGGCCGCAAGGAAATCGAAGGCGGCCTCAAGGGTATCCATGAAACTCTTGAATACATCGGCTCAAATAACATTCATGGAATCTTTTGGGATCCTGCACGGATGATCCGCTCGGATATTGAAAGAACTTTAGCCAGCAAATCGGATGAGTCGAAATTGGCGGTTGCGGCCCAACGTATAGGTAGCGAAGTTGAGGACGAAATTTATAAGGCGAGACGAGATGAGTCCCAGGGCCCCCGTGGCGGCGGCGACAGTGGCGGGAATTAACCTTATTGTTGCCGCGTTTATCCGTTGTCGGGGGCCGGCCTGAGGGTTACTTTGTCAGGAAACTATATGTTTGAATCGGTAAAGTGGACCGGCTTAGAGCGCTGTGAGACGCTTGGATTCATTCAGTTGGTGACCGATAGTTCCGGTACCATCACGGGACTGAAAAATCCTCGTGTCGGCAGATCGATTCTGTCCCTGGCCACACTTCCCCTCTTTTTTCCCCTTACGTACCCTGGCTATAATAGTATTACCCGAGCGTCGCTGCTTAGCTTGGTACTAGCGAGGGCCTTTTCAGCTGAGAAGATTGTTAGATTGGATTCCCGGCTACGCCCGCGCCGATCGCCTCGACGACTCCGGCGATCTCGTGCCCTGGCACGCGTGGATACTCAATGCCAGGCCATAATCCTTCCTTGGTCATGGCATCGCTATGGCAGATTCCGCAAGCTTCAATCTTGATGCGCACGAAGCCGGCAGCGGGTTCCGGAATTTTCCGTTCGACGATTTCCAATGGGCCACTGGGTCTTGCCGTTTGCATAGCGCGCATCTTCGAATCCTCCATGCAAAAATTTGTTAGGCCACAGCGCGGCTTTATGGGCGGTTTCCGCTCATCAAACGCTCGACATCGACGACAGCCTTGGCGAAGGCCTGCGGCGCTTCCTGCGGCAGATTGTGCCCGATGCCGCCTTTGATCGATCGGTGCGAATACTTGCCGGAAAATTTTTTGGCATAAGAACTGGGGTCCGGACGCGGCGCACCGTCGGCATCACCTTGAAGCGTAATCGTCGGCACACTGATCACTCGAAACGCGGCGAGCCGCTTTTCAAAATCGTCGTACTTCGATTCGCCTTCGGCCAGTCCCAGCCGCCAGCGATAGTTATGAATGACGATGCTGACGTGATCGGGATTGTCGAAGGATGCCGCGGTGCGCTTGAACGTGGCATTATCGAACTTCCACTTCGGCGAGGCGATCTGCCAGATGAGCTTCGCAAAGTCACGCCGGTATTTGTCGTAGTGTTCGATTTCACTTTAGGGACCCACCCGATTTCAACGAAGGGGACCAGTGAAATCGGCGGAGCGAAGCGACGAAGCGATTTTGACTTTTACACTGAGCCTGCCTGGTTTTTCAATCCCGTTTTTTTCTCTGCAAGTTTTTCTCTATAGGAATCGACCTGGGTTTTTTCTGCCGGCTTGTGATGAAGCCGCATGGTGACTTGTTCAGGGGACGCTTGCCGGCCGGTCTTCTCCCGAAACACCCGCCAAAACTTTACATACCCGATCTCGGGGGCCACTTCCCTCTGGATCTGTTTGACCGTGCTCCCTTTGCCATAGACTTCCTGGCGGACATATTCCCAGTCAACCGCCTCCATCCAAGCGCCACTCTCACTGGGCGGCTCTACGGTGGGCTCCAAGAACTTGCGCACGGTCCTGCGCGAAAGCCTCAGTATCCGGGCAATACGGCGAATGGAATGCCCTTGTTCGGACAGGGTCTTGATTTGAGCTTGCATGCGAACGCTGGTCCTTTCTTTGGCCATCTACTGGATCCTCCTCCAGTTGGCCAAGGTAGCATCGTTCGTCGCTTAGCTCACAAATCGAAGGGTATCACCGGAAATGGGGTGGGTCCCTTCCGTGAAATCAGGTGGGTCCCTTCGTTGAAATTGGGTGGGTACGTTCCGTGAAATCGGCCACGTTAAGATCACTTTCGTCCAGTAAGTACAACTATCACCCGCATACTTGTGGTACAGGAAGCCCGTGTAGAAACGTGAAATTTACGACGTAAGCGCAGTTACTCGTCCGAACTAGAACAGCGGCGTTGACGACCGCACCGTTTTCATAGTTCCTCGGACGAACAGTTTCACGCCGGGAATTAACAACGTGACATAGATCGGCCGGGCCTCGACGCCCATTCTTCCTAATTGCCCAAAATCAGCCGATTTCATTCCGGACCGTTGTGATCTTTTAGAAGCGCTATGTCCCAATACAGGGACAGATTCACTCCGGCACGCGCCTAGCTACATCGAGTCGAGCAAAAACCGCACCGCCGATCCCGTAGGAGAAGACATCATGAAAATCACACCAATCACCGTTGCGGTAATTCTTTCTGCCGGTTTGTTCTCGGCAGAACTCGGGACGATCAAGAACATCTCGCACCGGGGCACATGGCCAAATCCCGTCCGAGTCTGCCGGTGCGTGAGCTAGAATCTGCCCCAGCGTTGAATCGCACACGCTCAGCCAGTCGGCATCCCTGCTGAGCTCTCGCGCTGTGTCAACAAATTTTATCAATGCATTGCGGTCGATGGTCCCGTCAGGTCGCGTACCAGGTTGACGACGACAGCTTCGAAGTGAAGAGCTCCACCGCAATCGCGCGACGCAGCAATGCGGTGTTGTCCTTCTCGCGCGTATAGAGTCGAGTGATGTCGCTCACCTTTACTCCGCGTTAATTTTCTGCGATCCGTTCAATCCGATCGCCGACTCCACCTCGCCCTTTTGCAGCACGGCGAGATAGAAGCCCGTGCGCTCGCTTAACAGGAATTTGTTGACCATATCGGAGCGGCCGAACTTGACCCCGAACTTGTAGCAAGGCATGCGGGGCTGGGTCACCAGGACGCTATCATCGTGACCTCGTAGCCAAGCTCAGCGGGGGGGAAGTCTAAGTGTCGGGGGAAGTCTAAGGGTCGTGCCTGAGTATTGACTTATTTTTCGACGGCATCTTCAAGCGAGCTCTCGGAAAATTTAGTAATTTTATACATGCGGATTTGGCGGTGCGCCAGTTTTGAGCCGGACTTCATTTAATTTCTTTCCTTGGGCGGCATTGATAAGCGCATCACGCAGCCAGCGGTGACCGGGATCGTTACGGTGGATCTCGTGCCAGCCCTGGCACATGGTGAATCCTGGGATCTCGACCGGCGGTTTGAGAATCTTGGGAAGCGAAGAGGGGTCGGGGAAGCGTCGGCAAAAGCCGGAGGAAGGTAGCGAATGAAAGAGTCGTACAAGGTAAGACCTAGCCAGTCGCCTTGGCCTCGAGTGATGCGCTGTGTCGGGCAACCGGCGGGGCGAAGCGTTCACAG
>JBOHVN010000029.1:0-24999 GCA_050735675.1 Binatia bacterium
TCCCCGTCCATCAAGCCGTCGGACATGCGGCAAAGCACTTCGCCCATGGGAACCTGGACAACTCCCAGTCCATTCTTTGCAGACGAGCGAACCACCTTTCCTTCGTAGAGATTGACCTTGCCGATAAAGTTAGCCGTGAAGGCGTCCCGCGGCTGGAGGTAGATGTCTCGCGGCGCGCCCTCCTGGATGATCACGCCCTGGTTCATGACCGCCACCTGGTCCGAGAGCGCCAGGGCCTCGACTTGATCGTGAGTTACGTACAGAGTCGTAATGTCGAGCCGATTGACCAGGTGCTTGAGCTCTATGCGCATCTCCTCGCGGAGCTTGGCGTCGAGGTTGCTCAGCGGCTCATCCAGGAGAAGGAGCTTGGGTTCATAAATCAAAGCTCGCGCCAGGGCCACTCTCTGCTGCTGCCCGCCGCTCAGAAACGGCGCGGGCCGGTTTGCAAGGCCATCGAGCTGTACGAGGCTGAGCGCTTTTAGGACCTTCTCCCGGATTTCGCTCTTGCGTATCCCCCCGCGTCCGCTGTGCTTTAACGGAAAGGCCACGTTATTGAAGACGGTGAGGTGAGGCCAAATAGCGTAGGACTGGAAAACCATGCCGATGTCCCTTTGGTGGACCGGGACCCGGATGCCCTCCTCTTCGGAGAAGACTTTGGTGTCTCCGATGGAGATCTCCCCTCCGTCAGGAGTCTCCAGCCCGGCAATCGAGCGAAGAGTGGTTGTTTTACCGCAACCGCTGGGGCCGAGGAGCGTATAGAACTCGCCTTCGCCGACTTCGAAAGAGATTCCTTTCACCGCCTGCACGCCGCCGGCAAAGTTCTTGATCAGGTTTTTCACTCGCAGCATCGTGACCTCCTGATGACCCTCAGCTCGGCGTCTGTTGCACCTTGGCTCGCGATGCAAAATATTGGCCCACGAAGACGAGAGTAAAAGTGATTGCGACCATCAGCACTCCCACCACGCAGGCATCCTGCACTTTGGCGTTTTGCCACAGGTTCCAAATCAGCACGGAGAAAACCACGGTCTTGGGTGTATAGAGCAATACCGGAATCGTGAACAGGGCGATGGTCAACATGGCGGCGTAAAGCCAACCGTTCACAAATGCCGGAATCAGGAGCCTTAGTGTGATCAGGAAAAAGGTCTTGAGCCATCCCACGCCGCAGGTCTGGGATGCCTCTTCCAGCTCTTTGTGGAGCTGGAACATCGTGCCGATCATGATCCTGCTGCCGTAGCTGAGCCTTTTGATCGTCAGCCCCACGATGATGATCGTGAGGGTGGCGTAGATCGGGATGATGTGGTTAAATTTGAGGTGAAAAACGATCAGCCCTACCGCCACAACGATGCTCGGGATGGCGTGCGGCAAAAATGTCAGCAGATCCATGAGCCGGCCGCCGCGCAGTCGCGCTCGCACCACAAACCAGGCTGCCAGAGAAGAGAGAACCATGGTCGTTGTGGCTACGGCCACAGTCACGTACGCGGTATTTTTAAGCGCTAAGGCAAAATTCGGGATCTGTCCGATCCTCAGATAGCCATCGAACGACGCTTCGGACAGAGCGGCGAGCGAGGGCGCCTGCAGATAAGGCAAAAAACTGCCCCAAATCAGAACCAGCAGGGGAAAGATCACCGAAAACGAGAAGAAGAGGGCGGTGAAGGCCAGAGCGGCGTAACGCCACCTGCCGAGTTCGATGATTCGGGGGCGGTAAGCCTTGCCCGTGACCGTAGTAAAGCGCTCCGCGTGTTTGGTCGCGCGGCTGTAGAAATAGATCAACAAAGCGCTGACAATGACAAAGAGAATCGATACCGCAGCCGCAACGCTATAGTCCGGGAAATCGCTTTCCGCGCGTGTGGCAAAAAAGATCTTCGTAGTCAGAAGCTGCAGACCGACTGGCAGCGCGATAATAGCCGGGATCTCGAAAGACTCGATCACGGTTATAAAATAATAGATGAACGCCGCCAGGATGCCCGGCAGCATGAGCGGCGCCGTGACCACCCGGGCCGTGCGCAAGACGCCGGTGCCGCTGGTGTAGGCGGCCTCCTCGAGCGAAGGGTCCATGCTCTTCAGCACGGCCGACATCATGAGAAAGCTTCCGGGTGTCAGACGGAGGCCTTCGACGAAGATAAGGCCGGTAAGGTTATAGATGTCAAAGGGCGCCTGCTCGAGACCGAAGATGAACATGAGAAGCTTATTGAGCACGCCGATCTGCGGGCTGAGCAGCAGGATGTAGGAGATCGCAAAGACCAAACCCGGTATGGCTACCGGCGCAAAGAGCAGGGCATAGGTCACGTTTCTAAACGGCATATTGGTCCGCTCGACCAACCACGCGAAGATTGAACCGAGTCCGACCGCCAGGAAGGTCGCCCCCAGCCCGAAAATAATCGTGTTCCAGACCATTTCAAAAAATTTCGCATGGCCGAAGACCTTGCCATAACTGGCAAACGTAAAAGGAGTGACGTCACCGAGCTCCCAGCCGGGATGAAAACTATTCCACAAAAGGGAGAAAAGAGGGACAAGAGTCAGATAGCCAAAGACCGCTAGAAGAAGGATGAAGACACCAAATCTCACATCGATCTTCTTCAATGCGTCTAGAAAGCCAAACTCCCATCCCAGTCTTTTTACTTGCGAAGCTGCCTTCATAACCGATCCTCAAATGGTATGAAGTGATCGATCACTCTGCGCCTACGGCCGTCCGAAACTTTCCCGCTGTTTTGTTCTTGGCGGCCTTAGCCCCCCATTGCCAATCAAAATAGATCTTCTTCACATCCCCAAGCACCTTTTGCTGCGGGTT
This sequence comes from Binatia bacterium, assembly GCA_050735675.1. Taxonomy (GTDB): domain Bacteria; phylum Desulfobacterota; class Binatia; order UBA9968; family UBA9968; genus DP-20. Next base: position 2,789 of record JBOHVN010000029.1, read on the forward strand.
TCCTGGAACCATGCTGTTCCCATAGCCGCCACACTTATCCATCCCGCGTAGCCACTGAGGGGAACCGTGGATCCAATACATGAAAAGCTGCGCGGCGTTGGGATGTGGGGCATGGGCCATGGCGCCCTGGAGGAGAGGGTCTATGGGAACCATCGGGTCCAACGTCGCCCAGTCCACCGGAGCTCCGCCGCCTTTAAATTCCGTAACGGCGATCCTGCGAATGATGCCCGGGGCCAAAAGAATCTCCCCGGCCGCTACCATCTGGGCAAGGACGGTATTGTTGGTGTGAAATTTTGGCTCTGTGTCTCCCAGCTTGTCGAGGAACTGGGTGGTTTTCTCCACTCCCCACTCCTGCGCCAGAATGATCCATTCCTTGACGTCGGTGTCGATGCCGATCTTGCCTTTCCATTTTGGCTTTAACAGATCCTGGTAGCTCCGCGGCAGATCCTCCTTGCGTACTTTTTGCGAGTTATAGGCCAAGCTCCGCGGCGCCGTCCAGCCGATGACGGCAGTACTGTTTGGGTTTACAAGCGCAGGTACGTCGCGGTACATGGCGACGCGCTCTTTGTAAGGCAGCTTTTTAATTAGCCCCCGTTTCTCCAAACGCGGCACATGGTGCACGCTCATATTACTTATGTCGACCGTGTAGACCTTCGCGGCGCCCTCGAGAAGGACGCGCTGCACGATCTGCGCAGTCGTGTATTCAGTGTGCTCAACCTGGACGCCATACTCCTTTTCGAAGGATCCGACCACCAGCGGTTTGCACGCGGGATCGGGATGGCTCCACCAGACGAGCTTCCCTTCCTTCTTGGCTCCGTTGACCAGGCGCTGGTATTCGTCCTTGGGTCCGATCCACCATTTGGGAACGGCCGCGGCAGAGGCCACCGTGATCGAGAAGAAAAAGAAGAAAGCTATCAAAACTGCTAAGCGCTTCATGATCGCACCTCCAATCTCGGCCATTATTCCGTCTCTACTTACCGTCCGTAACTATTTTTAGTTTTTCTTGCTCGCCATCAACAGGGTGAATCTTTTCATCTTCTGCTTTTTGTTTTGCTCTTCTGCCCCAACTCACCGCAGATTAAAAATCTCTTTCCAGATCTTTTCGTATTTCTTAAACTGCTTGAGGTCGTCCACGCCGACCGCATAAATCTTCTTCGGCCGGACCGGCAACATCGGCTCTACCTCAGGGTGAGCCGGCGTACGGCCGCCCTTGGCGAATGCCTGCTGGCCTTCCTTGGACTCCGCCCAACGGGCATAGAGCAACGCCGTGTTCGGATGAGGCGCATCTTTCGAAATGGCAACGGCGATGATGCCGCCGATGCCTTCCGAGCGAAAATAGCCGAGCGGGGCTCCCTTTTTGATCCGCGGCGGATAATGATGCGAATAGCACGTAAAGCAAGCCGCGGCCTGCCCGGCGACCAGGAATTCGGCAAGCTCGGAATGTCCCTTGTGAAACTCCGGCTTGTTGGCCGCGATCTTCTTGAGAATCGCGGTGGCCTTCTCAAGGCTGTTATGCTTGTGCATCAGCCCGATAACTAACTCCGCGTCCCGCGGCTCGGCTATCAGCCGTCCTTTCCACCGGGGATCGGCAAAATCGTCAAATGAGTCCGGCGTTTCCTCTTTCTTCACGTTGTTGGTATTCCAGGCGCCGACGAAAAAAATCAGATTGTTGGCCGTCCAGTAGGGCCCTTTTAGATTTTCCGGATAAGCCTCCGCTTCGGGCAGGGGCTTTTGCAATAGCAGTTTCTGATCGTGCAGCTGGGCGATGTTTTCCAGTCCGAATTCAAAGACATCGGCGATCACCCTGCCGCCGCGCGCCTCGGTGATCGCGCGCACGGCGAGCTTGTCCGACGTGGCATCCACATGGTTGATTTTGATGCCAGGAAAGCGCTTCTCGAACATCGGGAAAATCTTTTGCGCGTTGATCTGCGCCAAGGAGCAATAACAGTTGAGCACCTTTTCTTCTTTGAGCGCCTTCTTGTAAACTTCGTCGATGGTTTCGGTCTGCGCCGCCGGAATGCCTCTCGGGATGAACAAGGCAAAAAGTAGAATAATCAAACCAATACCGTTGGATTTCGACAACATGGCTTCCACCTCCCTAGCTAAATTTTGAAACGGTTACTTCTTTCCGGCTTTCAACGCCGTGTGTAATTTAGTTTTTAACTCCGGGCTCATGCCCAGAAACTCGATGACAAGCTTGTGGATCTCCTCGCCGATCATCGGGTCGATTTCGAGCTTGCCCTTGGCGGCGTCCGCCAGCAATTGCTTGTCGGCGAACACTTTGTCAAAGGCTTTCTCGAGCGCCATGGCGCGATCGGCCGGCGTTCCCGGCGGTGCGACGTACAGTTTGCCAAATTCGTTGGGCGTGCTGGTGCCAAATTTCAGCAGTTGGCGCTGCTCTTGGGTTTTGGCGATCTGCGCAATGGTCGGCACGTTCGGGATGATCAAGTCCTTTATCGGCTTTTCCGACAATTGCGCAAGCAGCAGCCATTCGCCGCTCTTCATTTTGTCGAACGATGTGATTTTAAGTGAGGTGTACGAATTGAAAAGCCCTTCGACTTCGCCGGATTCGATGGCCATCCGCACATCCGCGGTGCCTTTGTAACCCAGCACCATCTTCAAATTAGCGCCCAGGATGTCGCGGGCCAAAACCGGTGCGTGCTCGACCGTCGAGCCCGGTATTCCCCCCACGATCACTTGCTTTCCCTTGGGTCCGAGCAGTTCATCAAATTTGCTAACGCCAGGTTTGCGCGTGACCACCATCACGTATGTTTCGCTCACGGGCACGGCGAGATAGCGAAATTTCGCCATATCAAATTGGATCGCCGGATTGCCAAATAACTGTTCAAGAATAATTGGCCCCGAGATATTGCCGATGACGGTGCCGTCTTTGGGCGCCGCGTTAAAAGTATGGTTCGCAGCAATGATACTGCCTGCGCCGGTCATGTTTTCGACGACGACCGCGGGGTTTCCTGGAATATACTTCGACAGATGGCGGCCAATCAGGCGGGAATACTGGTCATAGCCGCCGCCGGCGGAAAAACCGACGATGATGCGGACGGTTTTGCCGCGATAGAAGTTGGCTACCGCCTTTTCATCGTACGCCGGCTTTGCCGCCTGCGCCGCCAACCCCGTCGCCGTGAAGCCGAGCAAGATGAGTGTCATTATCACCAAACGATGTCCGAGCCGCATATCCCCTCCCGTTTTCCCGCGATTTGATCGCAAATACCTTATAAATGATCTTAAGCCTGTAAGTTAGACGCGGATGGTAGAACTAAACTTCAGTATTTTGCTGAACACAATCTCTACAAGTTCTCTAATTTCTTGAGTGTTGCGCCATAATCTTGCACCGCTTTTTCGATCGTATAATCCGGCTCGTAGCCGAGCTCATGCTTGGCGCGGGAGAAGTCGCTGGCCAACCGCGATTCAGGATACGGCATCGGGTTGTCGCCCTTGACGAGCGTGACATCCGATCCGGGATAGGCTTTCCGCACCGCGCTGACGATGTCTTCGCCGCTGAGCATTCTGCCGTTGCCAATGTGGAAGAGTGTTTCTTTAAACTTATCCTTGAGCACGGCCAATACGGTCCCTTTGGCGGCGTCCTTGCCGTAAAGAATTTCCGCCGGCCCGTAAGGCCAGTTGATTTTCGCCTCCTCGCCCTTTAAAGCAATTTCTCTGGTGGCTTTGAGAGCAGCCGGTGAGGGCCCGTATAAGCCGCCCGTGTAACGCAGACAGATAAACTCAAAGCCGTATCGTTTCGCGTAGGCGCGCCCCATGAATTCACAACTCGCCTTGGTCGCCGCATAGACGGACGGAGAATTGATCGCGATCTTTTCGTCGATTTTTTCCAGCCCCTCGCCGAGCGAGCCCAAATAAACCGTGCCTGAACTGGGAAAAATGACCCGCGCCACTTTTTCCAACCGCGCGGCTTCGAAGACATTCACCGTGCCCATGAAGTTTAAGCGCACGCCGCTGTAGGGACGGCGCTGCACCTCTTCGCCGAGGAAAGCCGCCAGGTGAATGATCCGGTCGCAATCATTGTCGCGTAGCGCGGAGATCAGCGCCGGCAGATCCATCATGTCGCCGCGTATGAGGGTCACCTTGCGGGTATCGACACCGACAACGCCGAGCAGCCGCTCGTTGAGCGCGACATCGAACACCACGGGTCTCTCACCGCGCTCCAGCAACATGCCAACCGCGTAGGCTCCGACCAAGCCCGAGCCTCCGGTGACGAGAATACCCCTGTTGGCCATGATCACGTTCCTCTGCCGGAAACGTGCCTCTACTATATCATACCGGCTCTTGAGTCAACGCGGGGGAGCATTTTCTCTTTTTTGATTGCGCGCTTGAAGGGAATGCCGGCTATCGCCGGCTAGGCTCGGTCGAGAAGAGAATTTACCACGGATCCGCCACAGGACGGATCCGCCACAATTTTAAAGGCTGAGACGCGGAGTGCGCCGAGAAAAGAATTTTATCAAGAAACACTCCGAACTCTGCGCACTCCTGGCCTCTGTGAAATGACGCTTGCTGCGGCTTTGCCGCGCTGGGTATAAGGCGGCGCCGGCTTGACCTCAGGTTATTTTGGAGCATTATGTCACCCGGCGCGTTTAAAAAGTCACAGAGGAGGAATCTATTATGTTGCAACTATGGGGGCTTTCGCTGCTGGCGTTGGCCGGCCTCCTGACCGCGAGCTCTTCGCTCCACGCACAAGAGCGACTCCGGCTTGCGTGGGCGGGTTTTAGCCCGACCAATAGCCCGATCTGGGTTATCGAGGATAGAAAACTACTGCAGAAACAAGGCGTCGAGCCGGAAATTATCGCGATCAGCGCCAGCCCGACCGTGCTTCAGGCGCTTTTGGCAAACGAAATCGACGCGGCCAGTGTTTCGGTGACAACCCTCACCAGCTCGCGGCTTCAAGGCGCCGACACCGTGATGATCGTCGGCGTGGTCCCGACCTTCGTCGATCATATTGTTTCGCTTTCGAGCATCACGAAGGTCGAGCAGTTGAAAGGCAAAATCGGCGGCGTCAATCGTCTCGGCAGCACCTCGGACCTGGGGCTTCGTCTGGCGTTGCGCAAACTCGGGGTAGATCCCGATAAGGACGTCAAGATTCTTCCCGTCGGCGGCAATCCCGAACGCTTTGCGGCTTTGTCCAAGGGCCTGACGCAATTTACGATCATGCCGGAACCGTTTCTGACCCAGGCCGAACGACTCGGCTTCCGCAATCTCTACAACGTCACGGATCTTAAGATTCCTTTCTGGTGGAACGGTATCTTGAGCCGCGAAGGTATCATCAAAAAGAAACGGCCGCTGATCATGAAGCTCGCCCGCGCCATGGTCGAAGCGATCCATATCATTAAAACCGAAAAGGAATACGCCAAAGGTTTGTTCAAGAAAAATTTGGGCGTGGCGGATCCCGAGGGCCTTGAGCGGGCATACAAAGACTATTCGGCGGTTTTCCCCGAGGTTCCCTCTCCGACTCCCGACGGCGTGAAAACCATGCTCGATGATATGGCGGTAAAGAACCCAAAGGCCGCGGCTGCCGATCCGCGAGCGTTTGTCGACCAGAGTTTCGTCAAAGAAATCGAAGCTTCGGGTTTGATAAAACAATTGTACAAAAAATAGCTATCGACAAATAGAAAGTTCTTGGAGTGTTGGAGTAGTGGAGTATTGAGTTCGGAAAACGCATGGCTCCAACACTCCATCACTCCATTTCTCCATTCTCGCCGCGCCGGTTGAAATACCTCGTCTGTCTAAGTTAAAAAACATGATCGCTGCGCGTTGACAGCGCGCGGCGATCATTGTTCAGGAGGCACATCATGGCGGAAATACTTTCGGATGAGCATGGGCTGCTGCGCGCCGGCCTCGGCCGTCTCAACGGCAAAGTGGCGATTATTACGGGAGCCAACAGCGGCATCGGCCGGGCCACCGCGCGCTTGTTCGGCCGCGAAGGCGCTAAAGTCGTTTGCTGCGACATCCAAGAAACCATTTCGCCGCGCATCGACCGGCTGATCAAGGACAAAGAAGGCGGTGAAGCGCTGTTCGTCCACTGCGACGTGACCAAGCAGGAAGACCTCGACCGAGCCGTGAAAAGCGCCGTCGATAACTTCGGACGAGTCGATATTCTCTATAACAATGCCGGCGCCGGCATCCGCAAAAAAATTCACGAGCACACCGACGAGGAATGGAATTTTGTATTGAATACGAACCTAAACGCAATGTTTCGCGGCGCGCGGGCGGTGATGCCGCACTTCATCAAACAAAAAAGCGGCAACATGGTGACCACCGCCTCCACCTTTGGTCTGTTGGCATCGCCTGAGTATCCCGGCTACTGCGCGACCAAAGCCGCCATTATCAATTTAACCCGTGAGATGGCGCTCGATTACGGCCCGCTGGGAATTAGAATCAACTGCGTCTGCCCGGGCGCTATCGAGACGCCGCGCTTTCGCGGTTTTCCGCCGAAGGCCACTCTCGGCGACGGCATGACGGAAGAGCAGCGTAAAACCATGGGCGCGAGCAACAAGGCGCTGCTGCGCATGGGGCGCCCCGAAGAGATTGCTTACGGCGTCTTGTTCCTGGTTTCCGAGGAGGCTTCTTTCGTCACCGGCCACGCCTTGGTGATCGACGGCGGCCAGACGATCGATGCGTGAGAAGAATGGGTCGATGGAGTATTGGATTGGTCGAGTGATGGGTCGGCCCAATGCTCTAGTCCTAGTACTCCATCATTCCAACACTCCAATTCTGCTATTTTTTCACCACGTACCAGTTGTTTTGAATATCGTGCGCCAGTTCGTTTTTCTCCACTGAACTAAACCCTGCTTTTTTAAGATACTCGCGGCTCTTTTCCTCGCCCCACATAGCGCCTAAACCTTCGCCATTCTGCGCCAGCGACACGGTCATACAGTGCATGCACGAAACTGTATACAGTACGGGACCGAGAGGGAGATCCAGGTTCTTGTGAATCTCGCTCGATCCTTTGATTTCCTGCATCAGGTAAACACCGGAAGAACGGAGCGTGCGGTTGATTCCGCGGAGCACGTTGAGTGGCCTGGCCTGGTCGTGGATCGCGTCGAAAGTCGTGACGAAATCAAACGCCGCAATCTCGGCTGTTTCGTCGAAGCGGCTTAGGTCGGTGACGATGAATTCCACGTTGCGTAGTTTCTTTTCAGCAGCCTCTTGCCACGCCGAAAGGATCGCCTCGCTCGATAAGTCCATGCCGGTAAAGCGGCTCCTGGGATAGAGCTCGGCCAGGCGATTGATAATCCGGCCGCGGCCGCAGCCGACATCGAGCATTTGAATCCCGGCGTCGAATCGCTCCGCGAGACCGGACACAAGCGGCAGGATGTGCGATTCTAGCGAAGATAATACGGACTGGCCGCTATCCTCAGCCATGACCGCGTGGAATCGCGGGAACTTGGCATAAGGAACGCCGCCGCCTTTTTTGAAACACTCGACAATGTCGTCCTCCACGCTCCCCAGCAAGGGAATATATTGAGCGAACACAGCGAGGTTATCAGCGCCCGCGGGTCGCGTGAGAAAGGCGGCATGCTCCGGCGCCAAGGAAAACCGACCCGTCGAGGGGTCGACATCCATAATGCGACCGGTGACCATCGCGCCCAGCCACTCGCGCACGTAACGTTCATTAAGATCCGCTTTTGCCGCAATCTCGCCTGACGTTGCCGGCGGCAAATTCCGCAGAACGTCGAACAAGCCGACCCGATGGCCGACGGAGATCATCAAGCACAGTGCTCCTTGGTTAAACGTGTCTAACAAACGCTCGGCAAAGGCGGCCGCCTTCGCCGAGTCATAGGCCAAGTCTTGCGCCATCGTGGTAAACCTCCGCAATTTGATTCAATGAATACTTTAGGCAGTCAGTCGATCTGTCGACACTTCACTGCCGGGCAATCTTGAAATACGGTTTACTTCCTTACTAACGGACTGTGTCGCAATATGAGAAATTACCTGTATGTCATGCTGAGCTTGAGCGAAGCATCTGCTTTTGCCCCTCTCGGTTAAAGCAGATTCTTCGGCGGAGTTTATTCTGAGTATGTCGAAGGGCCTCAGAATGACGTTCTGGCACAGTCTCTAATCAGCGAGGATTCTATCAGTCGCGAACATCGGACCCTACTTCGGCTCGGGCATCTTCGTCGAGAGCTTTTTTAGAAATTCGGGCGGAAACGGTTCGGCGCGAAGCTCACGGGCGCGCTGAACTTTGATCCAAGCCTCGGAATAGCGCTGCTGCTCGTACAGCGACATGGCCCACTCGCGCCAGCTCATGGCATATTTGGGATCGTTCTCCAGGCTCTCGGTGAAGCGGCTGTTGGCCATGACAAAGTGCTGCGCGCGCTCCAATTCGCGATCGGCCGGTAAGCGCGCTGCGTGCTCGGAGTGCACGGTGCCGAGGTCGCAGAGCAGCGCTACCCGTTGAATCGGATCATCGACCAACTCACGCGCTTTTTCGAGATGCTCCACCGCGTCGGCCAATCTGCCGCGCTCGCTCATGACGGCGCCAAAGCCCCAAAACACCCGGTAATTTTTTGGATTTAACAGCCACGCCTGATTGAAATGCTGCATGGCCAAGTCAGCCTGCTTGGCGCGTACCGCCGCCCAACCCTGGGTTGCCAATGCATTGCTTCCTGCCTGCCGGCTACCGAACCGGAGCGTGGAGTCGCGGATGAAAGCCTCGTCGGCTTTCTTTAGGTTTTCCGGTCGACCGATTTTTGGCTGTCCAAACATCGGCAGTTTGTCGGCGCCGTCGCTCTGCGCTTTCACGGCATCGGCCGCCAGAAAAAAACAGCTGACCCAACACACGAGCCCTATCGATACCGAGACCAAGCGCGGCGCGCGCGCGTGCATTCGCGATCGAGATCCCATCGCCATCAATAATTCCACCTTCAGCGCAACCTAACACTTACCTTGACACCTTGAAAGTTCTAGGGCTATTTTGACGGCAAATTAAACTGAGGAGTCGCCATGATCGAAGGATTGAAAGAAAAAGTCGTGATCGTGACCGGCGGCGGCCACGGTATCGGCCGGGCCTATTGCCACGGTTTTGCCGAAGCCGGCGCCCGAGTCATCGTCGCCGATATCGACGCGCCCGCCGCGGAGAAAGTCGCCGGCGAAGTCGTCCAGCAGTTTGACGGCAAAGCTCTAGCCGCCAAGGTCGACGTAGCCGACGAATCATCGACAAAGGGCATGGCCAAAGTCGCTCTCGACAGATTTGGACGGATTGACGTCCTGGTCAACAACGCGGCGATATTCGCAACCATCCCGATGAACCGCGGCGGCATCGACAGCATCGACCCGGCCGAATGGGACCGCATGATGCTGGTCAATTTAAAGGGCTTGTTTTTCTGCTGCCGCGCCGTGCTGCCCGCCATGCGCCAACAGAAATCCGGCAAGATCATCAACATCTCTTCCGGCACCGTGCTCAGCGGCAGCGCCGGGCGCATTCATTACGTCACCTCGAAGGCCGGTGTGATCGGCTTCACGCGCACGCTCGCACGCGAAGTGGGCGACGACAACATCAACGTCAATGCCATCGCCCCCGGCTCCACTCTGTCAGAGGACAACCCGTCCGAGGAAGTGCTCAAGATGCGCGGCGCGCGCGTCGGCGATCGCGCCTTGAAGCGCGTTCAGCTTCCCAAGGATCTGGTCGGCACGATGCTCTTTCTCGCCTCGCCGCTGAGCGATTTCATGACGGGGCAGACCGTTGCCGTGGATGGCGGAGTATCGTTTCTGTAGCGGAATTTTGGTTCAATGACGGCTTACCAGCATCGGACAATCATCGCCGGCGATATCACAACCCACTTCCTCGAAGCCGGCAGCGGCGCCGACCTGATTTTGCTCCATGGCGGCGAATACGGCGCCTCAGCGGAGATCACCTGGCGCTACAATATCGAAAAACTCGCTCAAAGATTTCACGTGGTAGCTCCCGATATTCTCGGTTGGGGGCAGACCGACAAGGTCTATAGTTTCTCGGACCCGGCTGGACTGCGCATCAAGCACTTGCAACGCTTCCTGGAGACCCTCGGCATCGGCAAAGCATTCTTCGTCGGCAATTCAGCCGGCGGCGGGCTGATCCTCCGCGCTTCGGTGCGCCGGCCGGCGCCGCTGCAAATTCAGAAAATGGTCACGATCTGCGGCAACGCCAGCGTGTTCAAGACCACTTCACAAGCCGACCTGGAACACTACACGCCGTCGCTGGACAACATGAAAAAAATCGTCGCCCTGCTTTATCACGATGCCAAATGGCAAAGCGAAGACAACGTCCGCGAGCGCTACGAATGTTCGATCATTCCCGGCGCCTGGGAGACGTTGTCAGCGGCGCGCCTGCGAAGCCCGGCGCACCAGGCTCGATCGACGACCGAGGAGTTTGTCAAGCAGCTCTCTCACCTGAGTATCCCGCTGCTGATCATGTCCTGCGAGCACGACCCGCTCAACCAGCGCGACTGGGATGTCAGTTTTCAGAAAATCGTTCCGGGCTCGAAAGTGCATCGCTTCAAACACTCGGCGCACGAGCCGCAGATCGAAGAGACCGATGAGTTCAATAGAGTATTGACGGAGTTTCTGTTGAGCTAAATTGTGATCCAGAGAGATCGAAAGAGCGGTTTCATCGCGAAGTTCGATCAGGAATGATGAATCGGTGGTCAACAAAGAATGTCGTTCAACCGGCGGATTCACCGCCGCAGTTCAAACCCCCACCATTAATCCTTCCCCGCGACGCGGGGGAGGAAACAGGAGGGGGCTCGACAGCTGGGTCGATAAGATCGCCGATGACCTTCTCACGATCGCTCTCGTCAATCAGTTTCGCTGCGCTATCGGGAATCGAACCCGCTCCGGCCATTCAGACGGAACCCAACAGACGTGCCTCCTGGTCTTAGTCATTTGCCTAACGCAATCGCCGGACGCTTACGACCGAAGCCGGTCGCCTGCGCGAAAGCGTGTGCGATCTCCAGGACGCCGAGATCGTCGCGGTAGCGGCCGACGATCTGGATGCCGACGGGAAGCCCGTCGGCGGTGAATCCCGCGGGCACCGAGATCGCGGGACAGAAAGTCGGAGTGATCCAGTAGGCGCTCTTCATCCAATCGATGTAGGTCTCCATCTTTACGCCTTCGATCTCGCGCGGCCAGGCGATCGTCGCATCAAACGGCGGCACCTGATTGACGGCACAGAGAAAAAATTCATATTTCTCGTGGAACCGGCGCATGCGTTCCATCAACTCGCCCTGGCGTGCCATAGCGTTGGCGATATCGCCGCCGGAGAGCCGGGCGCCCAATTCGATCTGCCAAACCGCTTCGGCTTTCATTTGCCAGCGATGCTTTTCCAGCAGCGGGCCGAGGGTGTGCCAATAGTACCAAGCGCGAATTGTTAGAAAGATCTCGTCAGCGCCGGTCCAATCGGGGCAAGCCTCTTCGACGACGCAACCGAAATCGGAAAAAGTCTTTCGTTGGGATTCCAGCACGGCTCGCACCCGCCGATCGAGTGGTAGCCCGCCCAGATCAAGACAGCAGGCAACTCGCGTATTCTTAAAATCCCGCTCCAGCGCTTTGTCAAACACGGAAGGATCGGAAGGATAGCAAGCTGGATCGCGCGAGTCGGCGCCCGCCATCGCGCTGAGCAAGAAAGCCACGTCGGCGACGGACCTAGCCATCGGCCCCTTCACGCCGAATCCCAGAAAAGGCAGCGCCACCGGCGCTGACGGCACGAGTCCTACGGTCGGCCGAAGGGCGACGATGTTGTTAAAGTTGGCGGGATTTCGCAATGAGCCGCCGAGATCGCTGCCGCTTGCCAGCGGCAACAGACCGGCGGCGAGCGCCGCGCCGGCGCCGCCGCTCGAGCCGCCCGCGCTTTTGGTCAGGTCGTAGGGATTCAGCGTCGTCCCGTAAACGTCGTTGTAGGTGTGCGAGCCCATGCCGAACTCGGAGACGTTAGTTTTCCCGATGGGAATCACACCGGCGCGTTTCAGCCGCTCGGCCAACAGTGAATCTTCGGCCGGCATGAAGTCTTTGAAAATCCTCGAGCCGCGGGTCAACGGAAAGCCGACGGCGGCGTCCAAATCTTTGAAGGCGAACGGCAGGCCATGCAGGGGCCCTATCTCCTCGCCGCGCGCCAAGCGCCGATCGGATTCGTCAGCTAGCGCGAGACATTTTTCGTCGTCCAGTTTCGCGACGATGGCATTGATGCTGGGATTGATGCGCTCGATCTGCTGCAAGAACGCGCTCATCACCTCACGCGCCGAAATGTTACGAGCGCGGATGGACTGCGCCAGCTCGCGCGCGCTCATGAAGCAGATTTCGACAGCTTGGCGGGAGGTCATTGATCGTGCAGTCTTCGGAAGCCCTCTCACCACAGAGACGCAGAGATCGCAGAGTCGGAGGGTTTTTGATTTACAAATCTAAACTCGGCGTACTCTGCGCCTCCGCGGTGGTGTGTTAAATTCCCGGCTCCTTGGGGCCGATCGGCGGCTCCGAGATGTTTTTCGCAATTTCCTCGACGTCCCACAGCCTGGAAAACTTCAAAGCGCGCGGGCAATGGCTGTAAGACTCCTCGACGTCGAGCAGCAAGCCCTGGAGTACTTCCGCCTTCTCATCGGGATCGAAGACTTCCAGCTTGGTGCCGTTCAATTCGGCGCGATCGACCACGGTTACCCGGCCATTGATCCGCACCGTGTTATTGTGTCCCGGAATGAAAAATACCAACCCGACCCGCGGATTCGATTCGATGTTAATGTATCCATGAAAGAGCTTGTTGCCGGCTACGTCCGGAATGAATAATTGCTTATCATTGAGGATTTTCACGAACCCCGGAGTGCCGCCCTTCGGCGACGCGTCGCAGTCGCCTTCCACATTGCTCGTCGCCATCACGCAAAACGGCGAATGCCGGATAAACTCCTGTATCCATGCAGCCATAGTCGGCCGGACTTTTCCCTTGGTACGCTCGACCGGGTCACCGAACTTATTTTGATACTTGTTTTCCATGCGACCCTCCAAGCGCTTGACGGCTATTTACTGGTGTCAAGAAACGACAGCCGCTCCGCCATCGGCGTCTCGGGAAAGACGTAACCGCAGGCGCGGCAGGTGCGGAGCTTCTCGTCAGCGTTAAATTCCGCGTAAACCGCGGAGACCTGGGATGGAATATTTCCCTGATTGACCACCCGCGACAGGAGCAGCTCGTCGCAGTTTTCGCAGAACCAGGCGAACTCTTCTTTTTCTTCCTGCCGGCGCTTGCGCTCGATCACAAGTCCCCAAGTGTTCTCGAAGCGACGCGGCGAGTGCGGCAACCCGCCCGGGCACACGAAGATCTCGCCTTGTTTGATCTGCACCGATTGCCTGAGCTCCCCTTCCGGCTTCAACACCAGTTCCATGTCTCCTTCTACCTGATAGAAAAACTCATCGCCGGGTTCAATGTGAAAATCCAATCGCGTATTCGGCCCGCGCAGCATCATCACGAGAAAATCCTTGTGATGAACTAGCAGCTGATTCGTCCGGAACGGCGGGTTGAAGAGGCTTTTGTTCTTCTCAGTCCATTTTCTTAGATGATATGTAGAAAGTGCCTCCATACGGCGTGCCCTCTTTTCTGGAGTGCTGGAGTGTTGAAGTACTGGAGTGATGGGTTTTCGGAGTTTTCCACCACCTACTCACCCCTAGTCCGCTCATACCCGTCGTTGCTTTCTTTAGCGATCAGACTATCAATCCAGTCCCCGTCGAGTTTCTTTTTCTCAAGGCTTTCAACAAGTGTTAGTAAACCGTTTTCCAATTTGAAGGCAAATTTGTCGAGCACCTCAAAATTGTCTTCAGTAATCTGGCTTAGCGTTACGATATGCGTGCAGGCCTGATACGCTTTCGCCGAGTGAGCCCAAGGCGATGTTGAGAAAATTCAAATACTCGCGGATTGATTTTCGGCAATAACCCTCCGCAATATTACGATGAATCGAATCGCTAGCTGCGATCGCCTGAGAGGCGACCCGTTTCAACTCATAAGGCCATTTACGGAACTCGTGACTGGTCAGCCGGTAAAATTCAACCGCATCCTGCCAAACCCGGAGTTGCTGATACCCACGATTCTTGTTTTTCAGCACCCCAACACCCCACTACTCCATCACTCCAACTATTTCCCCTTCCCCGCCTCCCTTGCCACTCCGTCGGTCAGCGCCCACCAGATCGACAGACCTTTGCGCAGCGCCTTGAGCACGCGTACTTGCAATTCATTGGTAGTGGCGAATTCCTCGACAAGCTCGTAGCCGATATTGCTATGTTCCGTATCCGCCTCGCCGTGCTCGGCGAAGAACTCGATGTCGTGCGGCTTCAAGCCGTAATGATCGCGGAACGCGCGGAAGAATTTGCCGCCGGTCAATTGGTTGGAGAATTCGTTGCAGCAATTGGTCGACGCCACTTGCTCGAGAATGTGATTGCTGCGAAGCGCGATGTCGAGCCAGCCGACGCGCGCCAGCACCGTCGTCGGTAGAAAATCTTCCTCGATTTCGCAGCGCTCCAGTTCTTTTCCTGGAATGCCGATGCTCTCGCCGAAGCGCAGAAACAATGCCCGATGTCCTAATACGGGTCGTGGTGATCCTTCGAAGTAGGTGTAGCCAACCTCTGAATGAATAATATCCACGAACTTCTTATGGATCTCCGGATCGTGAATTCCCGAGAGCTGGCAGCGCACGAGCTTCGCCGTATTGATCGCCACGTTGTAAGCGAAAATACCCCACGCTTCCTTCGCCCAGATCTTTACTGCCTGAAGCGGAAGTTTGCCTTCATATAAGTCGAGATAGAACGGGTGGTACAAGCGCGCATGCTTGTTTTTTACCTCGTTCACCAGCACGTCGCAGAATTCTTTGGTCGGCAAAGTTTTTCCGCTCAACACGGCTTCGGCGGACATATTCACCTCTAATCAGAATACCGGATTCTTCATCCGCTCAGCATGCGCCCCTGGCTTGAGCGTCATCCTGAACAAAGTGAAGGATCTGTTTTTTTGTCTTCACCGCTTACGTTTCTTGCGCTCGTCGAACTTGAACTTATTCGAGTTGCAGGCGATCTCGACCCGATTGCCGTCCGGATCGAGAAAACTGATCGAGCGGTTGCCGGCCACCGCCAGCGTCTCCGGCCCGCTGACGATGGGAATTCCTTTGCGCTTCAACAGCGGATAGATCTTGTCGATGATATCGTTCGAGTCGACATAGATGCAAAAGTGATGCAGCTTCGCGGCACCCTTGCCGGACACATGCTTCACGCCTTCCGGCAACGCCTGCAAGGCGACGTCGTGATGCTCCTTGCCGTAGCTCATGAAGGTCATTTTGGTGTCGAGATTGCGCGCGGAGACTTTCAGACCGAGAATGGATCGATAAAACTGCTCCGATCTTTTGAGATCTGCGACATTGAGAACGATATGACCGAGCGCGCCGTTTTGAATCTTCATGGCCGCCTTACTAAATAACGGCTACCTTTTGCTGTCAAGTCGATCGGCGACTGGCTAGCGTCCTGGCTCCAGACGTTCGTTACAACCTTCGTCGTCATTCCGGGCAAGCCAGTGCTAGCTGGCGCGACCCGGAATCCTGGAATTCAAAGAGTTCTGGATTCCCGCTTTCGTGGAATGACCCCTAAAGCGCTCTGAGTAACAAACGGTCTTCTGAGTCAACACACTAGCGGTTCAAATCAAAGATCCGCGATGAATCTGACATCGAGGAAGATTCCGCCTGCTCGGAATGACAACAAAGAACCGTCCTGTCATCTCGAACGAAGTGAGAGATCTCGAGCTTACCTGAACCAGTACCCTCTGTTGTGTGGCTAACCTGATTGTCGCGGTCCGACAGGAGATTCACTCAAAGACGGCGAGTACGCCGACAAAGGAATTTTATCAGGAAATACTCCGAACTCTGCGGACTCTGAGCCTCCGCGCTGAAACGACGCGAGAACAAGTTGCAAGGCTTTCATGAATGCGAGATATTTCGCGGAGACGGATCCGAGAGAGGTAAATGCGATGAAAATCATGGTCGTCATGGGCGAATACCCGCCCGAAGAAGGGGAACGGCGCAGGCAGGCGGTATTACGCTGCGCGTCGCCGGGCACGGAGATCGGCTTTGGCGTGATCAAGGCGACGTTTTTTCGCCGCTCCAACTCTCAGGTCAATTCGCTTTCGGCTGGCCCGCTCGTTGCCGAGGTTGCCTTAAAAGCCGAAGCCCAAGGCTATGACGCAGTTGTTCCTTTCGGCACCCTCGATGCCGGCGTCGAACTGGCGCGTAATTTAGTTCGCATTCCCGTAGTCGGCGCCGGGCAATCGGTCCTGCACCTCGGGGCCCAGCTGAGCAACCGCTTGGGCGTCATCGCTTATGAGGAAAAAAGCATTCCGTTCATGCGTAAGCAGATGCACGCCTGGCGAGTTGCCGATTCGGTGGTGGCCATGCGCAGCGTCCAAGTTCCGCTAATGGAAAGCACAAAAAACCGCGATGCCATGCGTGAACGGTTCATTCGGGTCGCGCGCGAGATGATCGACGATCATGACGTCGAAATTATCGTGCCCATGGGCGTGACGATGGTGCCGGTGCAATACGCGCCGGCGGAATTCGAAAAAGATCTCGGCGTGCCGGTGATGGACGCGCTCAAGACGAGTATTCAAACCGCCGAGCTGATGGTGCGCATGGGGCTGACGCACAGCACGAGGACGTATCCCCATCTCCCCGCGTAGCGTGACAATTACAGGACAACGCCAGAATGCGACATTTTGATTTGATCGAACCGAAGAGCCTGCACGGCGCTTGTGTCGCTCTCGGAGTTGATGAAGATGTCAAAGTCATCGCCGGCGGCACGGCGCTTCTGACAATCATCAAACAAGGGCTGTTGCTGCCGAAGGTACTGGTCAATCTCAAAAAGATCCGCGACGCCTCGGAAATTGACTTCGATCCGCAAGATGGACTGCGCATCGGCGCGCTGGCGACGATCAGCGAAATCGAAACTTCGCCCACCGTCAAACAACACTATCCCGCTCTAGCCGAGGCCTGCCACGTCGTCGCCAACATTCGCATACGCAACATGGCAACCATCGGCGGTAATCTTGCCCACGGCGACTATCAATCCGATCCGCCGACCGTGCTCGCCGCGCTGGACGCGCGCGTTGAGCTGACGAGTCAACGCGGCAAACGAATACTGAATTTATCGGACTTCCAACTAGGCAGCTATGAAACCGCCCTCTCGCCCGGAGAGTTGGTCTCGGCTATCCTGATTCCGCCGCCGTCAAATGGACTGAAAGGTCTATACGTGAAATTTACTACCGGCTCTTCTGAAGAGCGCCCTTGCGCCGGAGTCGCCGCTTTCACCCGAACAGAAGGCGGTATCTGCCGAGAGCTTCGCCTGGCGGTGGGCGCCGTCTCACCCCGCCCTGTACGGATCACATCCGGCGAAGAGCAGGCACGAAACCGGCCGCTCACGAGCGAATTGATCGAAAAGATCGCCTCTGAAGCATCCCAGATCATTGAACCCATCGATGACATCCGCGGACCTGCCGAGTACAAACGCCGACTCGTTCAAGTCCTCACCCGGAGAACCATCACTGCGCTTGCAAACGGCAACGCGGAGAACGAGTCATGACGCTCGTCGGCACAAACGTCCCAATGGCCGGTGCGGTCGCTAAAGTTACCGGCGCCGCAAACTACATCGCGAACATGGAATTTCCCGGCCAGCTTTTCACCAAAGCGCTGCGCAGCCCGTTCGCCCACGCCAAGCTGCTCAAGATCGACGCCGGCAAAGCCGCCGCACTGCCTGGCGTGCGCGCCGTTGTCACGCGCGATGATTTATCAGGGCTGCATCCTTACTTTGGCACCGGCGTCGAAGATCGGCCCGTCGTCGTCATCGATAAGGCGCGCTACGCCGGCGATATCGTTGCCGCCGTCGCAGCCGACAGCCGGGAGGTCGCCGAGGAAGCGCTCATGCTGATCGACGCGGAATACGAAGAATTGCCCGCGGCCACGGACATCCTCGAAGCGGCAAATCCAGGCGCGCCGATCATTCACGAGCGGCACGTCGACAAAACGGCCGGCGGCAACATTCACGGGGTCTATCACGCGGTGAGCGGCGACATCGAGCGAGGATTTAAAGAATCGGATGAGATTATCGAGAATACCTACACGCTCCCGCCGGTCCAGCACGGCCATATCGAACCGCATGCGGTGGCGGCTTTTTGGGAGCCGGGCGGGAAACTCGTCGTCCACACGCCCTGCCAGACGCCTTCGCCCCTGCAAGAGCAGTTAGCGAAAGTGTTCAACCTGCCGCTCAATCGCGTGCGCGTCATCGTTCCGCCGGTCGGCGGCGGCTATGGAGGCAAAAATCACGCGCGCATCGAACCCGTGGTGGCTCTGCTCGCGCGCAAAGCGCGCCGGCCGGTGCAGTGGATGCTCACCCGCGAGGAAGTTTTTCTCACCGGCCGCCGTTTCGGCGCCGTAGTGAAGATCAAAACCGGCTTCAAACGCGACGGCCGCCTGTGGGCACGCAAAGCGAAAGTCTATTACGACATGGGCGCCTACGCGCTTTCCGGACCTGCGAATACGAAGAATGCCTGCATCATCGCCGGCGGTCCGTACAACATTCCTCATCGCGATTACACGACTTACGCGGTTTACACCAACCTGCCGCCCGCCGGTCCCTATAGCGGCGTCGGCGCGTCGCATGTGTGTTGGGCTTACGAGTCGGAGATGGACGAGATTGCGCGGCGTCTGAATACGGATCCGGTCGAAGTGCGTCTCAAGAATCTGATCAAGGAAAGCGACCGATTCATCACCGGCGAACCGATGATCTCGGTCGGAATTTCCGATTGCCTGAGACAAGCGGCTGATGCGATCGGTTGGGAGGACGGCAAAGAGCAATCGCCGAGAGTCGGCGTGCTACGTCGCGGCAAAGGTCTGGCCGTCGCGATCAAAAGCACCTCGACGCCGAGCACTTCCGCCGCCAGTGTGCGGCTCAACGCGGACGGGTCGGCTGTTTTGCTCACGAGCAGCGCGGAGATCGGGCAAGGCGCCCAGACGTCGCTGGCGCAAATCGTCGGCGATGTGATCGGCTTGCCGCTCGAGCGCGTGAGCGTGACCTTTCCGGACACCGATGTCACGCCTTATGATAAATCGACCAGCTCGAGCCGCACGACTTTTCACATGGGCGGCGCGGCGCAAATCGCGGCCGGTCAAGTCCGCGATCAGCTCCTTCAAGCGGGCGCAAAGGCGCTTGAAGCGCGAGTTGAAGATCTGGAGCTTAAAGATTTACGCTTGCGAGTTAAAGGCGTGCCGGAAAAGAGCATGAACTATGCGCAGGTTTTTCGCTCGATCTTCGGCGAGCCGAGCGGCAGTTTATTCGGTAACTTCACGCTCCGCACCGAAGGCGGTGTCGATGGCAAAACCGGCCAGGGCAAAGGATCGTCGTTTTGGTTTTATTCGGCCGCCGGTGCCGAAGTTGAGGTCGACATCGAAACCGGCAAGATCCGCGTCCTACGCGTCGTCACTGCAGTGGATGTCGGCAAAGCCATTCACCCAAAACAATGCGACCTGCAGAATGAAGGCTCAGCGCTTGCCGGCTTAGGCTCGGCGCTCTTCGAAGAAATGCGCTTCGATAATGGCCAGCCGATCAACGCCTCTTTTCTTGACTATCTTCTACCCTCCATGCTGGACCACCCGACTGAATTCAACTCACTGCTCATTGAAACGCCCCACCCCGACGGTCCGTTCGGCGCCAAAGGCATGGGCGAAGCCGCGCTGCCGCCGACGGCGCCGGCGATCGGCAACGCAATCTCCAATGCGCTCAACGGCGTCCGGGTTCGTGACCTGCCGATCAAGCCGGACAAGATCATCGCGGCCCTCGGCGCCGCAAAGGAAACTCGCTGACGTGCCGACTAACGTGTACATTACGATCGATGCCATGTCACCACGAAGCGCCCAGCGCGGCAGAGGCCGCCGCAACCAAAGCTCGGAGTATCTCCCGCCAAGCATGTCCTGAGTGAAACCGAAGGGACGCAAAGGCCGCAAAGGGAGAGCATTGTCATTTCGAACGAAGAGAGAAATCTTTCTTAGATCCCTCGTATTCGCTCGGGATGACAGGCCTCTGGCCCGTCACATGGCGTTCTTGGCGCCTTGGCGCGAGGATAATCCTAAGCTAGTTAGTTAGGATGCAGTGACCAAGGAACCGCATCGCTTCGCGTATTCAGGTAGCCAAAGAAGATCATTAACATGAAGATTACCATCGTTACGACGATCAACTATGACTGCCAAGAAGTTCAGGTTGGGCCTAACCAAACACTTTTGGAGTTTTTGCGCGACGATCTCAAACTTAAAGGAACAGTTGAAGGTTGCAGCGTTGGCGTTTGCGGCTCCTGCACGGTGCTCATCGACGGCAAGCCCGTCAGCTCCTGCCTCACCCTCGCGAGCAATATCGAAGACAAGCAAGTCACGACCATCGAAGGTCTATCTCATAACGGCGAACTCGATCCCGTGCAGCAAGCGTTTCTCAAACACCAAGCGTTCCAGTGCGGCTACTGCACGACCGGCATGATCATGGCCGTCAAAGGCTTGCTCACCGCACACCCGCATCCGACCCAAGAACAGGCGCGCGATTATCTTTCGGGTAACCTGTGCCGCTGCGGTACGTACAAAGAGGTACTGGCAGCCGTCCGCGAATTGGCAAAGGAATAGTTCGAGAAATACCCATTGAGACCGGCTCGCGGGTATATTGGGAATATACGGGTCATTATATCATTTGTCGATTTTTCTTTAGTAATTCATCTAATCTTGCTAAAGTAGCATCAAAAATGTCCACATTTAGAGGACTTCACCAGGCGTAATATACAGCCCAGTATATTCATGGTTGAACTAAATCGCTGCGCGGTGGCATCTGCCGTGTGGTGTATTGCGCTTTTCCTCAGCTTCAGTTTCCCGCGTCGTTTTCGAAGTTCAGAGTGATCACGCGTTTTGAGTTTGGCGTGATAGTTTTGCTCCCAAATTTGAATCCAAGGAGGATTTGTTATGGGAGCACTCCGCACGAGGATGAGCGAGGAGATGAAGTTGAGAAACTTCTCGTCGCGCACGCAGCAGTCTTATCTGGCGTCGATGATAGGGCTAGTAAAACATTATCGTCGGTCGCCGGATGATCTTACACAAGACGAGATTCGCGCTTATCTTTTGCATCTGGAAAAGCGCGGATTATCGCCGAGTTCACGTAACGTGGCGATCTCAGGGATGAAGTTCTTTTACCATCGGATGCTGGGTTGGGACGACAAGCAGTTGTTCATTCCGCCGAGAAGACGCAGTTGGCAGCTGCCGGAAGTGTTGGGCCAGAAGGAAGTCGAGCGTTTGCTGTTGGCCACCACCAAGCAGCGCGACCGTTGTCTGTTAATGACGGCCTACGCCACAGGGCTGCGGGTCAGTGAGTGGGTTGGGCTCAAAGTTAGTGCCATCGACAGCGAACGGATGATGGTGCGGGTGGAGCAAGGCAAGGGGAGAAAAGACCGCTACACGGTTTTGTCGCCACGGCTGCTTACGGAGCGGCGCTCGTATTGGAAAGAGCATCGCTCGCCGATTTACCTTTTCCCCAATCGAAAGGGCGGCCCGATATCGATCGACTACGCCCAGAGGATTTACAATCTGGCCAAGCAGAAAGCCCAAATCCACAAAGGCAAAGGCATCCATACCCTCAGGCACTGTTTTGCCACTCATCTGTTGGAAGCCGGGGTGGGGATCTGAGAACCATTCAGATACTGTTGGGTCATAACTCGATGGCCAGCACCGAGCGTTATTTACAGATCCGCCAGCACAAGATCACAACCACGGCCAATCCGTTGGATCTGCTGAGACTGCCGAATTAAGAAGGTAGACTCTCAGTGCTGCCTCGCGCTCATGGGCGGGCAGCGGGAGAGAAAAGCGGGCGCCCCGAATTGGCCGACATCTTTCGTCAGTACGGGCAGAGCTACCAACGAACCCATCGCGTATCGGCCCGCCAGCAAAAGGTCATGCGGGCAATTTCGGTGTGCCGAACTCAAGAGCTGGGAGGGCATCTGGATCGCTGCGATGCTTGCGGTTTTGAGCGCCCGGCCTATAACTCCTGCCGTAACCGTCACTGTCCCAAGTGCCAATCTCTAGCCAAAGCCAAATGGCTAGAGAAGCAAACCTCTGAGCTTTTGCCGGTGGGTTACTTCCATCTGGTCTTCACCTTGCCCCATGAGTTGAACGGCTTGATCCTCG
>JBOHVN010000030.1:0-9992 GCA_050735675.1 Binatia bacterium
CGTGGACGCATGGACCAATGATTTGAGCACGCGGCTAGACTACCGCAAAGCCGCTGTTCCCTATCTTTCACATAGGAGGAACAATGGACTCACTAATTAATGATTACGCGGCCGGGCTCTTGGGCGCTCATGAGTCTCCGTGCCTATCCCTCTACCAGCAGACTCACCGGCATCATCCGGACAATCTGCAGGACCCGATCCGCTTTCGGAACCTCATTAAATCTATGGAGCAATCATTGCGACAAAAGTACACGATGCGGGAAATCCAACCGCTCATGGAGCCGTTCCAGGTTCTCGCCGATGACCGTGATTTTTGGAATTACACGCTTGACGGCTTGGCTATGTTGGGCGCGCCCGGATTCTTCCGTGTTTACCGACTCCAGAGGCCAGTTCCCGAGGTGGTTATTGTGGCTAACAGCTTTCACATCAAGCCTCTGATGCGCATTCTTCAGTCAGCTGACCGTTACCAAGTCCTTGGCCTGAACCGGCGGGAGATCAAGCTCTTTGAGGGTAATCGTGACGCCCTTGATGAGATCGAGCCGGCGCAAGCCGTCCCGAGGACCATCACCGATGCGCTGGGTGAGGAGTTGACGGAGCCCCCGGCTGTCACCTCCTACAGTGCGGGCGCCGGCGAGCCGGCGATACGCCATGGCTACGGCTCAAAGAGGGATGAAGTGGACATCGACGCAGAGCGATTCTTCCGTGCCGTCGATCGTGCGGTCCTGGAACATCAATCGCGACCGTCAGGCCTGCCCCTGATTCTGGCGGCGTTGCCCGAGTATCACAATCTGTTCCGCCACGTGAGCCAGAACCCGTTCTTGCTGGCTGACGGAATCGATATTCATCCTGATGCTCTGCCCGCCGAGGCGCTCCGGGAACGCGCGTGGCAAGTTGTTGAGCCTCAATATCTTGCACGATTGGCCGGTTTGCTGGAGGAATTCGGCAAGGCAAAGTCGAAGGGACTCGGCTCCGATGAACTGGCGCCTATCGCGGAAGCGGCCGTCATCGGGCGCGTTGCAACACTCCTGATCGAAGCCGACCGTCACATTGCCGGACGGATCGACGAAGCGTCCGGACGGCTCGAGTATGCCGATCTCGCGCACCCGGAAATTGACGATCTGCTCGACGATCTTGGCGAGCTGGTCATGAAGAAGGGCGGCCAAATCGTTATCGTCCCGGCCGAGCGTATGCCGGCGCGAACGGGAATCGCGGCGATCTACCGGTTTTGAGCTGGGCTTGTTCTGAGGAAATATCCAATTCGTTTTAAAGCACGAACAGAGGGAGGTCGAAGAACTGCGCGCGCTGCACTGAACAGCAAAAGAGAAAGCAACCCGAATGGCGCGCGGAATCCAGTTTTTGCGCGTTGGGCTGAAGGCTTCGCGTCGTCCGCCACAGCGATCTTACTCAGACGCGCATTCAAGAGTCTTACTAGGCCGAGACAGCATGAGCGGGATGGTATTTCCGAGCACAGGGACCATCCTTCTTATATAAGGATAGGTAGTTGCCATGGCGGCGGCGGGTTCGCGCGGGAATCGGCGACCAGCGCGGCAAACTGGTGCCGAAGTCGTAAGGTGCGAGAAGGTTACTGGCGATGCGCTACTTGGTTCTGGTCACTGATTATGACGGTACGATTGCGACCGGAGGGCAGGCGGAAACGGCTGCACTCCAGGCGATCGAACGACTTCGAATGTCCGGCCGCCGCGCGATATTGCTAACCGGCAGACGTGTCGATGATCTTTTATCGGTTTGTCCACGTCTCCGTTTGTTCGATTATGTTGTGGCGGAGAACGGAGCGGTGATCTACGAACCTCGAACTCGCGAGCAGATTCCTCTTGGCAAACCACCGCCGGCAGAGTTTGTCCAGCGCTTGGGGGAGCTCACTGACAATTCGATCGAGGTCGGGAAGGTTGTTGTCGGCACATGGCTGCCTCATCATACCGCCGTGCTCCAGGCGATTCAGGAAATGGGCTTGGAGCTTCAGATTGTCTTCAACAAAGAGGCGGTCATGGTCTTACCCGCCGGCGTCAACAAGGCGAGCGGTATGGATTATGCGTTGCGTAAGCTCGGCTTCTCTCCGCACGAAGCGGTCGGAATCGGGGATGCCGAGAATGATCACTCGTTCCTCGAACGTTGCGAATGCGCGGTAGCCGTTGCCAATGCCGCGCCCTCGATTCGCGAACTCGCCGCATTTACGACGAAGGGCGAGGCTGGGCAGGGAGTTGCGGAGCTTGTCGAAGAATTGATCGCAAATGACCTGTCCAGGATGCACGGTCGGCTTGAAAAAAACCTCGTGACCATCGGTTTAGGTCCGGACGGCAGGCCGGTCACCGTTCCTCCGTACGGTCTGAACATCCTGATCGCCGGACCTTCAGGGAGCGGGAAGACCACGGTCGCAGCCGGTCTCGTCGAACGGCTCATCGAGCGGGCTTATCAAGTCTGCATCGTCGATCCTGAGGGTGATTATGGAACATTGTCGGAGGTCCTCACTCTGGGAAGCCCGCGTCATGCCGTAACTGTGAACCAGGCGCTTGCCGTTCTTGAGGATCCCAAGATGAATCTGAATATGAACTTGCTGGGAATATCACTCGCGGATCGGCCGGACTACTTCGGGCATCTGTTCCCAAGCCTTCAGGCTATGAGAACCCGAACCGGCCGTCCGCACTGGATCGTCCTCGATGAGGCGCATCACATGTTGCCGGCCGATTGGGGACACGTCGGTAAAGCATTGCCACAGAGACTCGGAGAGACCGTGTTGGTGACGGTACATCCGGAACATGTCGCGCCCTTGACCTTGTCGCTGGTCGATGTGGTTATCCTGGTTGGACACTCGCCAAAGAAGACACTAAAAGCGTTTGCTGATGCGGCTGGACAGACATTTACGTGGCCCGAGGGCATGTCGTATCAAAGCGGTCATGCGGTCGTGTGGTTTCCCGGTAGCGGAAGAGCGCCGTTCTCCATGCGAATCATGTCCGGTCGCGTTGAGCGCATCCGCCATCTTCGTAAGTATGCTGAGGGCAACATGCAGGATCGCAGCTTCTACTTTCGGGGACCGGCAAGCCGGCACAATCTCAAGGCCCAGAACCTTGTGATTTTCTCGCAGATTGCCGATGGTATCGACGACGAAACCTGGCTATTTCACCTGCACAGAGGCGACTACTCACGCTGGTTTCGCGAAGCGGTGAAAGACTCGTATCTCGCCGATCACGCAGAACGGATTGAGCAAAGGCAGGATTTGCGACCGGCGGAAACTCGAGAACTCATCGTGAGCTTCATCGAAGGGCGATATACGCTCCCTGAGTAGCGCTTACTGAAGGAGATTCTGCTGTGGCTGATGGCGGGAATGGTCAGTATTATTAACGACATCCTGCGGGTGCCCCGCGATGTTATGGTCGCTTCGGAAGAAGGCTCGTCTCGTATCGGTATCGGAACGTGCACGGCTTCCAGAATCCGTTGACCCAAGGAAAAGCGCAGTCAAAAATCAGGGATTCCCTGATAATGGTTTGCTCTCGATTACAGTTGAACATTCACATCCGCTGTACTAGATAAAAATCGAGCTACATCAAAGCACCGACATCAATTCGCGAAATCAACTTCCGGCTTTGAAGTGGAAGAGGGCAAGGATGTTCAAGTCGATCGCCAATCGGTCAGGGAGACTTCTCGAAGAGTTCAGCCGCATAACTGATCCCCGCCTCCGGATATTTTTTATAGCGCTCCTCGTCTGTGCGGCGTACTACTTTGGGGCGTTGTTTAGCTTCGCGCTCAGGGTTCCTTCCACTCGCAGCTCAATTATCTGGGCGCCCAATGCAGTTCTGCTGGCGGCGCTCGTGGTTACGCCGCCGCGCACCTGGTGGATCTGGTTGCTGGCCGCATTGCCTGCCCATTTGATCGCCCAGTCGCGGGATGCCGCTCCTCTATGGCTGTTGATCTGTCCGTTTCTCGCCAACGTAGCCCAGGCGGTGCTCGCTGCAATCGGACTCCGCCGCTTTATGGACGTTCCATACCGGCTCGAGAGTCTCCGAGAGATGGCTGTTTTCATTCTCGTGGCGGTTCTTGCGGCGCCGGCTGTGGTTTCGCTGACAGCTGCCTGGCTCTTCGTAGCAGCCGGCTGGGAAACCAATTATTTGCTGGTAGCGGAGGCGCGCTTTTTAAACAACATACTCACCGGGCTAACCGTCGCGCCGCTGTGCCTCGCCATCGCCGGCGGCGACCTCGTCAGACTGCGCCGGCTGAACCTCCGCAGCTGCCTTGAGTTCGGCATCCTTTTGAGCGGACTCGCGGTCACAATGTCGATTGCCTTCGTATGGCAAGCAACTGAAACGATCAAGTTCCCGATCCGGCTCTATGCTCCGCTGCCGTTCTTGTTTTGGGCCGCCGTCCGCTTCCGGCCTGCGGCGGTATCCATCGCGCTCTTGATGATCGCATATGACTCCATTTCCGATTCGATTGCCGGCCAAGGTATCTTTGCCGCGGGCTCCGGCGCGGCGAACGTGCTGGCGGTGGAGGCGTCGCTCGGCGTTCTATCCCTTCCTTTAATGCTCCTGGCGGCGCTGATGCAGGAACGAATGCGCAAAGAGGAGGCGCTGCGCTCGAGCGAAGCACGGTACCGTGCTCTGGTAACCGCCAGCTCGGAAATCGTCTGGCGCGCGAACACGCACGGCGAAGGGCTTTTCGTCTCACCCGCCTGGTGCGAGCTTACCGGTCAAACCGAGGCGGAGTCGCGCAACTCGGGCTGGCTCAACGCGGTCCATGCCGGGGATCGGGAAAGATGCCGCCGGTTGTGGGATCAGGCCGTGGCTCAGCGCCATGCGTACGAGGACGAGTTGCGCGTTTGCGCTCTAGATGGAAGTTGCCGTTTTTTCTACGTTCACGTGGTGCCGATTCTATCGCCGGAAGGCGGCGTGCGCGAGTGGGTCGGGGCAGCGACCGACATTACCGATCGGAAGCGAGCCGAACATACGCTGCGCGAAAGCGAAGCGAGATTTCGCAACATGGCGGATCATGCGCCGGTCATGATTTGGATTTCTGATCCTTTGGGCTCCCGCACCTACGTGAACAAGCGCTGGAGCGATTTTACAGGCACCCGGCCCGAACAGGCGCTCGGTTTTTGCTGGCTCGATAGCGTTCATGCCGTGGATCGTAAGCGCGTAAGAAAAATATTTTTACAGATGCAGCAACGTAAGGAGGAGTTCCGCGTCGAGCATCACATGCGGCGTTACGACGGCGAGTACCGGTGGGTCATCAACTCGGCGTCGCCACGGTTTGATGAGAACGGCGAACTGCTGGGCTACATTGGCTCGATTATCGATATTACAGAACGCAAAAAGATCGAGGAAGCGCTGCGCGAGAGCGAGGAGCGTTTGGCGCGGACTGAAAAGTTCTCGCTCGTGATGGTGACCCATACGGATCTGCAGGGTCGCTGGCTCAAGGTGCCGCCGACGCTATGTGAGCTGCTTGGCTACACCGAAGAGGAGTTGCTCGGACGGCGCTTTCAAGAGGTGACCCATCCCGACGACGTTGAGCAAAATTTGCGTGAACGCTTGCGCCTGCTCAAAGGCGAAATCAAGTCCTTCGATATGGAGAAGCGCTACGTTCGCAAAGATGGCGGCATCGTCTGGGTGTATATCAACGTTTCAGTGGTAACCGACGAAATCGGAACGCCGATTCACTGCCGCAGCTATATCCGCGATATCACCAGGCGCAAACAAGCGCAGGATGCTTTGCGCGAAAGTGAAGAACGACTGCAGCTAGCGCTCGAAGCAGGCGGGATGGGGATTTGGGACTGGGACAAGCGCCACAATACGCTCCAGTGGTCCAGCGAGTATTTCACGATCATGGGTCTGGCACCTTCCAGCGTGACGCCGACGTATGAGACCTGGATCAAGCGCGTGCACCCGGATGATCTCCCCACCGTCCTCGCTGAAATGAAACGCGCCATTCGGGGACGCGGCAATTATCGCAGCGAATACCGGGTCGTTCTCGCGGATGGCAATACCCGCTGGGTGGTGTCGCACGGCAAGGCCACCTATGATCACAACGGTAAGTGCGTCAGGATGTTGGGGGTGACCAGCGCGATCACCGAGCGGAAACGCACCGAGGAAGCGCTGCGCGACGCGTTGGCGGAAGTGCAACGGCTGAAGGAGCGGGTGGAGGCGGACAACGTCTATCTGCGCGAAGAGCTTTCGGAGACGCATCGAGACGGGGAGATTGTCGGCAAGAGCGAGGCGATCAGGAAAGTTCTCAAGCAGGTGAGGCAGGTCGCGGTGACCGACATGGCGGTGTTGATTTTGGGGGAGACCGGCACCGGCAAGGAGTTGGTAGCGCGAGCGATCCACGGAAGCAGCGCCCGCAAGGAGCGGCCGCTGGTTAAAGTGAACTGCTCGGCGTTGCCGGCGGAACTGATGGAGAGCGAGTTGTTCGGGCATGAGAAGGGGGCGTTTACGGGAGCCGTCGGCAAGCGGATCGGACGCTTTGAGCTGGCGGACCGGGGAACGATCTTTTTGGACGAGATCGGCGATCTGGCGCTGAGCTTACAGGCGAAGCTCTTGCGGGTTTTGCAGGAGGGGGAGTTTGAGCGGGTGGGTAGCTCCAAGACGATCCACGTGAACGTGCGGGTGATAGCGGCGACCAATCGGGACTTGTCGGAAGCCCTGCGCCAAGAAACCTTTCGTACGGATCTGTACTACCGGCTGGCGGTGTATCCGATACAGATGCCGCCTTTGCGAGAGCGCAAGGAAGACATCAAGTTAATGGCCGAGGCGTTTCTCAAGGAGACCAACCGGCGGCTCGGAAAGTCGTTTGAAGCTATCCCGCGGCGCGTGCTCGACGCGCTGGAGCGCTACGATTGGCCCGGCAACGTGCGGGAACTCCAGAATGTAATTGAGCGGGCTGCGGTAACTTCGACCGGACGGTCTTTACAACTTCCCGAGCCATGGCATCCGGACGCACCAGTTAAAGGCTTCGCTCAGAACGGCGCGGGAGATTCTGCAGCGAGCGCCCCGGGCAATACCTTGGAGAACCGCGAGCGGGCTCATATCATTCAAATCCTCGATCAGACGCATTGGAGAATCGAAGGACCGACGGGCGCAGCCGTGATTCTAGGACTTCGTCCCAGCACCTTGCGCTCGCGCATGCACAAACTCGGCATTCAAAGAGAAGCTCATCGAACTGATCTGCATTGAGCTTATAGCTTCGTTCGTACGCTCGTGCAATCCACTCCAAATTAAGCGTCGAAGCGCTGAGATACGCAACTGGCATCGCAGTGGTTTGCAGAAGTGCGTTTAGTTTGCGCCGACTTTGCTTTAAGCATGCGCCCGCTGGCATCTTTTGTTAACCACGAAATTTCGCGGATTCAGCGAATTGGCGTGAAATCCGTGAACTTAACTGGCTACGAATATGTGAGGCGATAGCAACCGTGGTGCGCGTTGAACCGAACTTAATTTCATAGGTAAAACACATCTGCGCTGCACGTCCGTTCTACTCTTGCCCGCCTCCAGCGAGATCGCTGGCACTGCTCTTGCTTAAGGAACGAGTGATTTCGGGCCAAGAAGCGATTCTCAGCCGCAGTTATTCATCAACCACCAAAGGGGGGTGTTTATTAACCCCCAGAAAGTGGGTGTTCAATTTATGGAAGAGCTGCATCACGGTTTTACCCCTGCTCGAAATGGACAGCGAAGGCAGCCGTCAGCGATCCGGCCGGCTGCAACGAAGGAAGCGATTGGCCGGCTTGTTGCGGAGCTTGGGCTTGCTCGCGAGAACGAAAGACAAAAGATCGCCAACGAGCTGCACGATCGGATCGCGCAGAATCTTGCCCTGGCAAAAATGAAACTCGCGCTGTTGAAAACATCGCTGCCAAGAAAACAGATGCTGATGGTGCGTGGCATTCACAAATTGATCGGCGAGGTCATTGATGAAACCCGGTCCCTGATGTGTGACCTCTACCCGCAGAGAATTGACGATCTGGGACTCAGAGCGGCGCTGGAATGGCTCGTTCAAAGAACCCGCGTAAATTACGGGCTAGCTTGCGTTGCTGAGTTAGAGTCGATGCCTTCTCAGCTGCCGCCGGAGATCGAAGATACGATCTTTCAAGCCCTACGTGAGCTGCTGATCAATGTCGCCAAGCATGCGCGCGCAAAGCAGGTTAGAGTGATCATTCGCGCCGAGGAGCACCGGATGATCGTCGAGGTCGTCGACGATGGCAACGGGTTTAAGCCCACTCTGCCTTCTCCGCTCGATCCGCGCCGGGGAGGCTTTGGCTTACTGTGCATTCGCGAACGTTTATCTCGCATAGGCGGGAGCATGCATGTCGATTCCGCTCCCGGAGAAGGGACAAGGGTCCTGGTGACGTGCCCCATAAACACCCGACGGGAGGGCAGACAATGCAGGGTCGCGTCATAATCTGTGACGACCATACGCTCTTGCGCGAGGGACTAAAGTCTCTCCTTCAACGGAACGGCTTTGAAGTCGTTGCAGAAGCGGGAGACGGACGCACCGCCGTGAAACTGGTCAAGAAGAACGGTCCGGATGTCGTGATTTTAGACATCAGCATGCCCTTTTTGAACGGCATCGAAGCGGCGCGGCAGATTTCGAACGAGGTCCCGGACGCAAAAATGATCATCATGTCCATGCATTGCGCCGATCATTTCGTGCTTGCGGCGCTCCACGCCGGAGCCGCCGCCTATCTCTTGAAAAGCACTGTTTTCGAAGAACTACTCGTCGCCTTTCGATCGGTCTTGAAGGGGCAAGTCTACCTTAGTCCGGCGATCGCGGGGACTGTCGTCCGGGCATCGCTTCAGCCATCCTCGGCGCAAAGAGAGTTGTTGGGCCCCACAACGTCAAGTCGGGAGAGGGAAGTGCTGCAACTGCTAGTCGACGGCAGATCCGCCAAAGAGATCGCTGCAACGCTCTGCGTCAGCGTTAAAACAATTGAAACCCACCGCAAGCGATTTATGGACAAGCTCAACCTCCACAGCGTTGCTGAACTTACCAAGTACGCGATCCGCGAAGGGCTAACAATTCCGTGAGGAGGCGCCACATGGCGATCTCTCCGACGCTCCAGAAGAGCGAGAAAAGAATTGACAAGTTAGCCGTCGTTATCGGTAGAAAATCGTCCGCGGCTGTTTCCGGGCCGCAACGGGTGCTTATTGCCGATGATCACGGGATCATGCGGGAAGCGCTGCGTTCACTTTTGGAAGAAAGGCCGGGCGAATTCGAATGCGTGGGCGAAGCCGAGGACGGTACTATCGCCACGATCATGGCCAAGGAACTCCGCCCCGATATCGTCGTTATGGATATCGCCATGCCGAATCTAAACGGGATCGGCGCCACGCGCGAGATCAAAGCGGAGTTGCCGGATGCAAAAGTGGTCGTGCTGTCGATGCATGCCAATCACTCCTATGTTTTACGGGTCCTCCAAGCGGGGGCTTCTGCTTATCTGTTGAAGGACGCTACATTTGAGGAGCTCACCAGCGCGTTGAAGGCGGTGCGCGACGGGCAAATATATCTGAGCCCGGGCATTTCGGAGGCGGGCGCAATCAGAACCGAACCGGGGAAACCGGCTCAGGGAACGATCTTTCAAAGCGAACGGTTGACCAAGAGAGAACTTCAGGTGCTTCAACTGATTGTCGAGGGGAAATCGACTAAGGAAATCGCCGCCAGTCTCCAGATCAGCGTTAAAACCGTCGAGACCCATCGCAAGCACCTCACGGACAAGCTCGATATCCACAGCGTCGCGGGACTAACAAAGTTTTGTATCCGGGAAGGGCTCACTTCGCTGTAGATGAAGCACAGTACTTGGAGGGGAAGACTTATGCCGTTGGATTTTTCAAACAACTGGCGGGCTAGTTCTTGGGGTCGAAGAGAAAAGCGCCCTGTGACCTGGACGTCAATATCAAACGTTATCCCACCACGAGGGAACGCAAAGTCGCGCCAACATGACGCGCGCGATACCGCCTTAGGAGTGGCTGTGGCCAAATTTGCTCATGAATTTGCCAACG
>JBOHVN010000031.1:0-39160 GCA_050735675.1 Binatia bacterium
CCGTTTTCACTTTCGCTTTTCTCTACGGCTGGGTGCGCATACGCTGGACTCATGCCTTGATCTACACGGCCGCCATGGTCGGCGTGGCGCTGCTCATGAGTTGGCTGCTCAACCTTTACTGGCCGGCAGGCGTGCTTCTCGGATGACAATAGATTTTCACGCGCCCTTCGACGTTTTGGTTGTCGGCGGCGGTAACGCCGGACTTTGCGCCGCCATTATGGCGCGGCGCGGCGGCGCGCGAGTGCTCGTGCTCGAAAGCGCGACCAAGGACTTTCGCGGCGGCAACAGCCGCCACACGCGCGACATCCGTTACATGCACAAAGCGGCGACGGAGTACGTCACCGGCCCTTACCAGGAACAAGAGTTCTGGGAAGATCTGCGGCAGGTGACCGGAGGCGAGACCAACGAAGTTCTCGCCCGCCTGACGATTCGCGGCTCGGAAGAGCTCGGCGACTGGATGCCGGCCAATGGCGTGCGCTGGCAAAAGCCGCTGCGCGGCACGCTCCATCTCACGCGCAGCAATCTCTTCATGCTTGGCGGCGGCAAGGCGATGATGAACGCCTACTACGACAGCGCTTCAAGGCTTGGAGTCGAGATCGCCTACGAGTCGGAAGTCGGTGAATTGATCATCCGCGACGGTGCATTTCAGTCGGCGAGGGTATTTCGCAACGGTGCGCCGCAAGAAATTTTGGCCAAGGCAATCGTCGTTTCTTCCGGCGGTTTCGAAGCCAACATTCCTTGGCTGAAGGAGTACTGGGGTGAGGCCGCCGACAATTTTATCATCCGCGGCACCAGGCATAATCAGGGACGGATGTTGAAAGAGCTGCTCAAGCACGGCGCGAAGCCGGTGGGCAACCAGCGCGGCTGCCATGCCGTGGCGCTCGACGCGCGCGCGCCGAAGTTCGACGGCGGTATCGTGACGCGCCTCGACAGCCCGCCGTTCGGCATCGTCGTTAACAAAGAGGTGAAGCGCTTTTACGACGAGGGAGAAGATTTTTGGCCGAAGCGCTACGCGATCTGGGGCGGGCTGATCGCGCACCAGCCGGATCAGATCGCCTATTCCATTGTCGATGCCAAAGCGCTGCCGCATTTCATGCCCTCGGTATTTCCGCCCATGGAGGCGCATTCAATTGATGAGCTGGCCGTCGCGCTTGGTCTCGATCCGGCGCGGCTTGTGGCCGCGGTGAACGAGTTCAACAAGGCGGTCAGGCCGGGCACATTCGATCCCGGCAATCTGGATGACTGCCGCACCGAGGGAATAGAGCCGCCCAAAAGCCACTGGGCGCGGCGCATCGACACGCCGCCGTACTACGGCTACCCGCTGCGCCCCGGCATCACTTTTACTTATCTCGGGGTCACGGTGAACGAGCAGGCGCGCATCATCATGCAAGACGGGCGGCCGGCAAGGAATATTTTTGCGGCGGGGGAAATGATGGCCGGCAATATACTCGGAAAAGGTTACCTGGCTGGATTCGGATTGACCATCGGTTCGGTCTTCGGCAGGATCGCCGGCCGGGAGGCGGCCCGCCATGTCGGAACTTGATCTCCTCAAAGACGGCCAGCGCCAGATGACGATCTGCAACGCATGCCGCTACTGCGAGGGTTATTGCGCGGTTTTCCCAGCGATGGAGCTGCGCCGGACTTTCACCAAGGCCGATCTTACTTATCTCGCGAACCTCTGCTTCGATTGCCGGGACTGCTATTACGCCTGCCAGTACGCGCCGCCGCACGAGTTCAACGTCAACATCCCCAAGCTCATGGCCGAGCTGCGCACCGAAACGTATCGCCGGTATAGTTGGCCGGCGATGTTCTCCGCCCTGTTCAAGCGCAACGGCTTGGCGGTGGGATTGATCACCGCGGCCGCGCTGCTGATGATACTGGTCCTGGTATTGGCCTTCATGGGAAGCGATGTTTTGTTGGCGACGCACTTGGGTGAAGGCGCTTTTTATCGCGTGATTCCCTTCACCGCCATGGTGCTGCCACCGAGTATCATCGTGCTCTATGCTCTGGCGGTGCTGTTGGGCGGCGCGCGCCGGTTTTGGCGCGAGACCGGAGGAGGATTATCCGAAGTGATCGCTCCGCGCGCCCTGTGGCGCGCCACTCAAGACGCATTCGGGCTCGCCTACATGAAGGGCGGCGGGGCCGGCTGCAATTACCCGGACGCGAGTTTCTCAGAGTCGCGGCGCTGGTTCCATCATTTGGTTTTCTACGGCTTTTTGCTCGCGCTTGCCTCGACCAGCACGGCCGCGTTTTACCATCACTTCCTCGAGTGGCAAGCCCCCTATCCGTTGTTGAGCTGGCCCGTCGTTCTGGGAACGACCGGCGGCATCGCCATGGTGATCGGCACCACCGGCATGCTTTATCTAAAATGGCGGAGCGATCGCAATCCCGCGGCGCAACGCATGTTGAATATGGACGTGGCTTTCCTCTTGGTGCTGTTTCTCACCAGCCTGACGGGACTTCTGCTGCTCGTATTTCGTGAAACTTCGGCGATGGGAACGCTCCTGGTCATCCATCTCGGGATGGTTGCCGGTCTGTTCATCAGCGCCCCCTACGGCAAGTTCGCTCACGTCGTCTACCGCTACGCTGCGCTGGTGCGCTACGCCATCGAGCAGCGGCGGATCGAGCGCGGGTAACCATGCGGCGGAGCCGGTGAGAATTGTCGGAATCACCTTCACCACGGAGACGCGGAGAGCGCGGAGTTCGAACTATTTCTTGACAAAAATTCTTTCTCGGCGTCCTCGGCGTCTTTGCGGTGAAGCCTCTGAGCGCGATCGCAAGATCGCTGCGACAACGAAAATGTCGTCTGATTGGTGCAAGATGATGGTATGGACGTAGTTGCGCACGGGCTATGGGGCGGTGTGCCTTTTTATCGCCTGGGCCGCAGGAAATTTTTCGCCGGGATTCTGATCGGCATGGCGCCGGATTTACTTTCGTTCGGCGTTTTTCACGTCCTGTATCCGGATTGGATCACATTGCGTTTGGCAGGGAAAATTTCCGGTCCGCCGGCATTATCGATACTTCCGCCCTATGTGTTCCACTCCTACAACATTACCCATAGTCTGTTCGTCTTGGCCGCGGCTTTCTGCTTGCTCTGGCTGCTGACGAAGAACCCGCCATGGCTTTTGGGTGCGTGGCTGTTACACATTCTGTGCGATATCCCGACCCACACAGAGAGCTATTTCCCAACGCCCTTTTTGTGGCCGCTTGCTACGCCCTTCGTGAACGGTATTGCTTGGTCCACCCCCTGGTTCATGATCGCCAATTACGCGACTATCCTCAGCGTTTACGCCGCGACGTTCTTCTACTTCTACAGGAGAAGGAGAGAGTGAGAACTGCTGCGATTGCCGGGGCGGCCTAGCCGTAACTGTAGCTAGAAATATCTCCCGCAAAGCACGTCCTGAGCGATGTCGAAGGAACGCAAAGGCCGCAAAAGAAAAGCGATTTCAAACCGCCTTGGCGCGAAGAAATCCGGTTTTCAGACGACAGTTCGTAGGGTGCGCTTGCGCACCGATGCTTAGCCGGGCTGACTCAACGCGGCCCGATCCGAAGGTTAACCGTGGCCAGATAGATCTCCCGCAGAAACCACACCAGCCCGAAAAAGAAAGTCGTCATCGCCGCGATGAACAGGAATGCCACGGGCAGCGAGGCGTCGAAGAGTAAAAAGGCGCTCAGAAACAATGTTGCGATGACAGTGCATACGAGCAGCGCCGTCGTCGTGCATAAGGTAATAGCGCGGTTGATGAGCTTTGCCCGCCGTGACAGGATCGCGAGATCGGCGCGCAGCGCGGCGAGGATTTCCGCGCTAGCGCCGTCAAGCTTTACCTCCAACACCCTGGCACGGTCGATGATTCTACCTAGCCTGTTGGTCATGACCGCCAGGATCGCGCCAATGCCGGTGAGCAGGAAAACCGGCACGACAGCAAGTTCGATCGCATGCGCTACGGCGACATCCGAAAATTCCAGCACAAATTGCTTCCAATCCGTGAGAAGTTTGTCGCACAGGCGACGATCTCCCTCGAATATCACTTTAGAGACGAGCGGGAAAGCAGTCGGCGCGGGCGACTTCTTTCTGTATTGCGGCGGCGATCTTCGCGTTGATATACTCGGCGAAAACGAAGCGGCTAATGACCGCATTAATCGAGCGCGAGGGCAGCGGATACGTATCCCCGTGCGACGAGCAGCTTAAACGGAAATGAAGCGGGGCCAAGAAGACGGAGGTGGACAATGGCACGGATTCGGCACATTGCAATCGGCACGCAGGACCCAGAAGCGACGGCCAGGTTCTACATCGAGGGACTCGGTCTAAAGCAGGTGGGTAAAGTCAACTCACCAACCGCCGAGGGTTACTACCTGAGCGACGGTCACGTGAATCTCGCGATCTTGAAGTTTAAATACGACGATCCTGCGACTACAGAGGGCGCGCCCAGGTATACCGGCATCCACCACTTCGGTATCGAAGTCGAGGACATGGTGGAAGCGCAGGCGCGGATCGAGAAGGCGGGTGCCGTACACCGTCCTTACCCGGGAACGGAAGAAATGGCAAAGCGAGGCAACGTCGAGGTCAAGTTCAAAGGGCCGGACGGCGTGACCATCGACCTGTCCGAGCACGGCTGGCTCGGCACCAAGTAATCAGCCGATCAAGCGGTCAGCTCTTGTAAGAATCCATTTTTAATGGAAGATTGTAATCAGGCTCGGGGGCCAGGTCTTGCAATCACACATTGTAAATTAGTCTGGTTCATTTCTTTTGCTCTCCCCAAAGCTCTTGGAGGCGTTGGTCGCGGCCGCAGCCGTAGCGGTAAATTTTGTACCGGATGGGGTTCTTTTTATAATAGTCCTGGTGATAATCCTCGGCCGGATAGAATTCCGAGGCGCGAACGATTTCGGTCACGATCGGCTGTTTGAAACGACCCTGGAGACGCTTCTTTGATGCTTCCGCAAGCTTCTTCTGCGCTTCATCATGGTAGAAGATACCCGAGCGATATTGGCTGCCGGAGTCACAGAATTGCGCATTGGCGGTGAGGGGATCGATGTTGCGCCAGAAAACATCGAGCAGTTTTTCATAGCTGATTTTTTTCGGATCATAGGTAATCTGTACCGCTTCCGTGTGGCCGGTGGTGCCGGCGCTGACCTCCTCATAAGTCGGATTCTTTTTAGTGCCGCCGATATAGCCAGAGATCGTGGAAGTCACGCCTTCGAGCTCATCGTACGGCGGTTCCATACACCAGAAACAGCCGCCTGCAAGCGTGGCTTTGGCTGTCGGCGTGCTGCCGGGGCTCTGGGCCGCGTGCACAACGCCTCCTGAAATTAGAAGGATCGCCGCGATTCTTAATAGCGACTTCAGCAAAGTTACGCTCCTCATGCATCCCTCCGACGACCGATACCATGTCGCGTCTCTGGCTGACTTGTCAATCTTAGTCTTAGGCGGCCAAACCTTGCAATCACACATTGAACGAACGTCATGGTGGCGGGTTGATTTAGCATATTGTGCTTCGTGTCTAGTCTCGCGCGTCATTTGCGCTCTACATATTACAGGTGCCAAGCCGTATCCTGAAACTTCCAGCAGATAGGTCTGAGGCTGCGCTAATTTATGTCAATTCTGTCAGTGGTACCGTGCCTCGACACGATCTGCGCAGCGAGGAGTGAGTAGGTAACTCACTGAAATACCTAGTGTTTGTTGTGTGGTACCGGTGTTGCTCCAAGTGGATGTGGGAGTGGACGATCATGATTGAAGAAGTCATCATGCTGTTGTTGGTTATTGTCATCGTACCCATGTGCGGGATAGTAATTATTCGGCGTGTGGCGAAGACCAAACGAGTCAAAAGAAATGTTCAGACTTTTCGCTGCTAGCGGCAACGAGAATAGAAACCGTTGTATATTCGTCGGACACTTCCAATTTGAATGATTTGACGCAGGGCTTTTGCTTCGTAAGTTACGTCACCTGTATGTGGTAATCAGTATAGAATCTCTCCGAAGTCACCCTCCTGTGCGGCATTTTATCTCTAAACAAGGATGATCATGACATCCCTGCAGGACTCGCACGCGCTCCTTGTCCAGCGAATGCTTATGATGTGCTGGCGAGTTGTCGCCTGAGATACTCGCCCGGCGAAGCATCGGTAACCTTGGCGCGAGGGGCGTCTTCGGGCCATTCCATCACGATGTTGCCGCGGACGAGAGTCATGACCGGCCAGCCGGTCACATCCCAACCTTCGTAGACAGACCAAGGTGTTATCGTATGGAGAAGTTCTTTGGTGATTTTTTTGCGCCGCTTCAAATCGACGATGATCAGGTCCGCGTCAGCGCCGGGGATGATCGCGCCTTTTTTTGGATAGAGGCCGAAGATCCGGGCGGGGTTTTCGCTGGCGACTTGCGCTAGGCGTTCGATGGAGATCCTTCCTTGATTCACGCCTTCGCTCAGCATCATCGGCAGCATGCCTTCGACACGTGACGGAAAGCCGCTGATGGTGGTCCAAACGTTGCCCGTCTCCATGGACTCGCGAGTTCTGGTGTGCGCGACGTGATCGCTGCCGATGCAATCGATGGCGCCCGAGGAGAGCGCTTGCCACAGGGCGTCGTGGGTAGAGCGGTCGCGCAGCGGCACGTTGATCTTCCAGGCATCCTTGTGCAGCACGAGGTAATGCGTGCCGATCTCGCTGTACACGGTTAAACCTTCGGCTTTGGCTTTTTCGATTTCCGCTACGGTGTCAGTGGTGGTGCAGTGGACTACGTAGATCGGACAGCCGGCAACTCGGGCGTAATAAAGATAGGTCCGAGCGTGACCGACTTCGGTGAATGCCGGGGAGCGATCGTCCCAGGCGCCCATGTCGGCGCGGCCCGCGTTCATTAACTGTTTCTGCAGCACTTGGGCAATCTCCCAATTCTCGCAGTGGAGCAGCGCGATCGCCGGGGGTCCCAGCTTGGCTACGGACTGAAAGACCGAGTAGATGCTGCCGTCGTCGAAAAAGTATGCGGGCCAGGAAGATTTCCACGGCCCCTGCATCTGCAAGTGCAACTTGAACGAGCTGATGCCGTGTTCTTTTGCCAGGTAAGGGATTTCTCTGACGTGCTCGTCGGTGCTGACGATCGGGGTCAGAAAAAAATCGATCGCCGCGGTGCGCGACGCTTCATAATAGAGCGGCATCGCTTGGGTGAAACTCGGGATATCCGCCGGTCCCTTCACCTGGTCGGCGCCGCCGGTAATCGCGAGACTGACCAGTTGCATGCCCCAGGTCGTCACGCCGGCAGCCGCCGCGGCTCGGGTCTCGCTTTGAAAATCTTCCGCCAGCGAGCGGTGGCTGCCCAGGTGGCATTCGGGATCGATGACTCCCGGCATAAGGTATTTGCCTGCGAGATCGATCTGGCGCTCCGCATCCGGCAAGAAAGCATCGCCGCCCACGGTGACGATCTTTTCGCCAACAACCGCGACCCCGCCTTCGATGACGCCCGACGGCGTGACGACCAGACCGTTCTTAAAAACAATGTCCGCAATGTTCGTAGTCATAACTCACCATATGAATATTGCTAAATGTCTCGAGGAGGCATCGTTGCGCGGCGAAACAGCAATCAAAAAAGAAACAGGACATTTCACCACGAAGGTCGCGAAGAGCACGAAGTTAAGGGAACTGAAATATAATAATTTCCGAATCCTTCGTGTCCTTCATGCACTCCTTCGTGGTGACATGGTATTTACTCGTTGATTCAGCAACTTTAGTCGGCGGAAATTTGCGCAAGCCGCGAAAACTCCGATAAGTAGTACAAAGATCACAAACTTAGCGGCGCGATTCATCGACACAGCAAGTTAGGCGCAAGTGTGGAATTCAGTCAATAGCTTTCGGTGGCCGAGCAAACCGCCGAACGCATCGACTCTGCGTTCGCTTATGGTTGTATGCGTTTTACAGAAGTTAAGCCGTCACTTTGACAGTGCGGTTACTATCGCATAATCTAAAAAGATATTTGCCAATACAACGGATTACGAACGGCTTCCGTCAGCACAAGAAAATTTTCATGTCCATCAATCGCGATCTCTCTTTAACCGCGCTTATTAAGGTTCTTCAAGGTGACGCTTCTGTAATGTGTCCGGCCAGAATGCAGGATATTCTTGAACGGCTAGTCATCCCAACTGAGGAGATTCAAGGTCATACGCTTTTTTCAGAGAAAAGGTATGCACGGAATCTGTTTTACAAAACCGCTGAGTTTGAAATCA
Source organism: Binatia bacterium (assembly GCA_050735675.1). Classification (GTDB taxonomy): domain Bacteria; phylum Desulfobacterota; class Binatia; order UBA9968; family UBA9968; genus DP-20. The sequence goes on from JBOHVN010000031.1 coordinate 8,204, forward strand.
TGGTCATGTGTTGGAATGCCGGTCAGCGCTCCTCAATCCATGACCACGCTGGATCGTTGGGCGGGTTAAAGATTCTGTATGGCGAGCTAACGGAGTCTCTCTTTGAAAAAGGGCCGAATGACATGATCAAATCGATGACCTCAGCCGATTATACAACGGGCGAAACTCGAGTTGAGGAAACATCTTTAATTCACCAAATCTCGAATCTCCAAGGTGGGAAGGGCAAAGCAATTTCAGTTCATATTTATATGCCGCCTTTGGTGCGAATGAATGTTTACTCGCTCGAAGATCCTTCTGTTCGAAACGTATTGCCCCAATACTTCAGTTTCGGATCGGGGATCTAACCTGGACTCCGAGAGGCTTAAGCGGATATAAACAGGAGAAAGCAATGCTCGAACTGTATCATGGCTATACATCCGTCTGCGCACAGAAGGTGCGGCTAACATTGGCGGAAAAAGGATTGGAGTGGAAAAGCCACTTGCTGAACCTGAACGGTGATCAGCTCGATGCCGCCTATCTGAAACTGAACCCGAATGGCGTGGTGCCGACGCTTGTGCATGACGGCAGCGTCATCGTCGAATCCACTGTAATCATGCATTATCTCGACGACATTGTCCCAACGCCGCCGCTAATGCCGCGCGATCCTCTGGATCGGACACGCGCGCATCTGTTCAAAAAGCTGATGGACGAATACATTCATCCCGCCTGCATCGTTTTCACTTTCGCCACCGCCAATCGCGGGCCGCTGGCCGGCTTATCACAGGAGCAACGCGATCTTCAGCTCGCGACAATGCCGCTGCAGCGCCAGGCCGAATACAAGCGCGCGGGGGTGGAGGAAGGCATCGGTTCGCCGAAGGGCAAGGAGGCGACCAAGAATTTCGAGAAGCTGCTTCACTGGATTCAAGAATCGACCGAGCGCGGGCCGTGGCTCGCCGGTCCCGACTATTCGCTCGCCGACATCGCGGCAACGCCCTACATGGTGCGGCTCGAAATGTTGAAGCTCTCGCGCATGTGGGACAAGAAACCCGGTGTTGCCGAATGGTGGAAACGCAGCAAGGCGCGGCCGTCCTACGAGACCGCGATCACAAAGTGGCTTAGACCGGAAGATTTTGCGCGCTATGAAAAGCTCAGCGATCCCTGGCTCGACGTGAGCAAGAACCTTGCGGCAGTGGCCAGTGGCGCGCACTGAGATCAGCAGAGCGATTCAGAAACCTGCTCTGGTAACCCAGAACAAGCCATTTGTCATGCCCGTGAAAACGGGCATCCAGAAATCTTCAAAATTCCTGGATTCCGGGTCGCGCTAGCTTCGCCAGCTTGCCCGGAATGACGCTTGAGTATGTTATGAACTTTCTCGGACACCACATAGGCAACCCCGAGGTGGAGTGCTGCTTACTATTCCTCTTCTAACTCCGCATAGTGGCGAAAAATTCCCGACTCGTTGAACGGCAATCGCCGTGATGAAGATAAATAGGCGGCGATGCGCGGCCGAGCCATCACGCGATCGTGCAACGTTATCAGCCGCGGATACTGCCGTTCGAGCTGCGCCATCGTGCGCGGGAAGGCATAGCGCAGACCTTCGATCATTTGAAACAGCGATAGATCCACGTAGGAAGGCTTCTTGCCGAAGATGAACGCGGCGTCTTTGGCGTTGCGCTTCAAAATCTTTTCAAAGTAGCCGAGAAACTTGGGTATGCGGTTCGCTCTGAAATGCGCGGCGCGCTTTTTCGCCTCGGCGGTCTGTTCCTCGTAGTACAGAGCGTTCGCGATCGGATGGTGCGTCTGGCCGGTTTCATACAGCCAATCGGCGATCGTTAATTGCAGCTGATGGGCCCAGAGGCGGCTCGCCTCCGCTTTGGGGACGAGACCCAACCGAGGAGCAAGAAACTGGAGAATGTTCGCGGTCTGCGAAATCAGCAGCTTGCCGGCTTTCAGAAACGGCGGCGCAAACGGCGGCCGTTCGAGGGAAGGGTCTTCGAGGAATTTCATAATTCCAGGACGGCCGAAGTTCGGATCGCGCGCAACGTCGATGTAATCCGCGCCGGCATCTTCCAGCGCGAGCCGGATGAACTCGCCGCGGCCTTGGATCGATGGTTGATAGTAGAGTTCATAGCGCATGGGAAGCCCTCGAAATGTCGCTAGTCTCCTGGAACCAAAGTTCGCAAAGCAAGTGCAATGCCTCCCCACCGTCATATCCGCGAAAGCGGTATGCCGACTATTCGTTCGGCATCAGGAGTTGTAGCTGATGGCCGTCGGGGTCGTGGAAGTAGATGCAGTGCGGATCGCCTTTGCGTCCGTGAACTTCGATGCCGGCATTCTCCAGCGTGGTCTTGACCCGTTCGTAGTCGCCTGCGACGAGCCTAAGTGCCATGTGATTGACTTCACTGCCTCCATGGATGTCTTCGCCGTCGTCGACTTCGAAGAGCGCGACGCCTTGGTTGCCGCACTTGAGAAAACATTGCCACGAGCGTTCGTGGTCGACTTCCATGCCGAGGAAGTCGACATAAAACTTTCTGGCGCGAGCGAGATCCTTGACGTGGAAAACTACGTGATCAATGCCAGAAACTCTTAGCGGTGATTCCATGGTTCACCTCCTATAGTGCAGAATAAAAATTCGCAATCCGAATATCGAAATTCGAAACAGACCGCGAAACTCAGTCCCCTCCGATGTCTCACAATCGGCTGTGCCTAAGGATCAACTTTGCTTCTGATTATTGAAAGCGGATGCTTCGCTTCGCGCTCAGCATGACATCGTTCGATTTCGAATACGAATCGCGGAAATCTGAACCTTCCTCGTTTTGAATTTGCATTTAGAGCCTTTGAATTTGTTTCGGATTTCGGATTTCGGATTTCGATATTCGAGTTTTCGTATTTCCTCAATCCACCACCGCGATGGCTTGAATCTCGATCATCATTTCAGGACGGGCCAGTTCTTTTATGCCGATGAGCGCGCTGGCGGAGTAGCGGTCTTCCTGAAAAAATTCCTTTCGCAGCTGGGTGAAACGGGTGCCGTTAGCCATGTCGGTGATAAATACCGTCATGGTGACGATGTCGGCAAGTTTGCCGCCGGCGCTCTCGAGGGTTTTGCGCATGCGTTCGAACGCGACGCGCACTTGACCGTCGAAGTTGCCCGGATAAGTCTCGCCTCTTTCGTCCTGGTAACCCGTGTGCCCAGCCATGTAGATCGTAGTACCGCCGTTGATCTTGACAGCGGGCGAATAGGCGCGCTCGCGCTGGCGCGTATCGCCTTTAAGATATTCCCGTTTCGCCATGATCTGCCTCCATACGGATTTGCGACACCACGAAGCACACGAAGGATTTGACCATTGAACTCTTTAACTTCGTGCTCTTCGCGTCCTTCGTGGTGAGGCTCGCCTACAGGTGAATCAGTTCTAAAGCATTTTCTTCGAGGATGAGCTTTTTCTGCTTCGGTGAAATATCGGGCCGCTCGCGAATGCCGCTCACGGTCTTAGGAAACGTTGCATCGAAATGCGGATAGTCCGTGGCCATCAGAATGTGGGTCTCGCCGACCTCTGATAGCGCTAGCGGCAACCACTTCTCGTCGGACTCGCAGGTGATGTAGCAGTTTCGTTTCACGTATTCGGACGGCAGCATGCTCAACTGCGGGCACATGCCGGCATCCTTGATGACTTCGTAGTCGTCATCCATGCGATGCATCCAGAAAACCAAGAATTCCGCCGTGACTTCGAAGAAAACCACCTTCAGGCGCGGATATTTTTCAAAAACGCCGCCGAGCACCATGGCGACGAGCGGCGCGACGCAATTCAGCGGCCGGCCAAGGATGTGCATCGGGAAAAAATGGGTTTGGCGGTTGATCAATGTCCCGGGCGCACCGAGCGTGCTGGGATGGCAGAAGAGCGGGATATCGAGTTCTTGCGCGGCTTCGTAGAAAGGAAAAAAAACCGGATCGTCCATCTGCCGCTCTTTGGTGTAACTCACCAGATGGGCGGCTTTGCAGCCCAGTTCCTTGGCGCAGTGTCGCAGCTCGTTGGCCATTTCTTCGGGGCAGCCTGCGGGCATCATGGCGACGGGCGATAGCCGGTCGCGGTAACCGGCCACGAGCTTGCGCGCCCAATCGTTATAAGAGCGCGCAACCGCCGCTCCGAGCGCGCCGGGATTCTGCGATGGAATGTCGATGGCAGTTGGAAAGATCAACTGAAAGTCAATGCCTTCGCGGGCGTTGTCTTTCATCCGATAGTCCATGTCGTAACCGCCCTGTTGCCAGCGCATGACCTCGTTGCCGCGCTGGTTCGCTTCCGGATTGTAAAAAACTTGGTGCGTCACCGGCTTTTTGAAGTTGGCGTTGGCGACCGGATCCTCCATCGGTGAAAGATCGTGCTCGAATTTTGAATAAAAATATCTGCCGTCGCCGATACGTTTGGGCGAAAACTTCGCGAAGGGCTCAGGCAGTTGGTAGATTTCGTCGAGTAGCCAGCCGTCACGCAGATGGGAATCCATATCGATGATCGCCATGATGGCTCCTTTAAATTATGGCGATCCTGCTTTCATCAGGACGCCGAGGGAGGCGCTCCTTTTTTGCGCAAAGAATCCGTACGAAAGCTAGTACAGTTGTCGTGCTTCCGTCAATATCGTTCATTCAAGTATGCCCACGAGTCTTCATGTCGAGAAAGATTCCTCGCTTGCGCTCGGAATGACGACTAACCAGATAGTGATTCGTCATCTCGAAGCTTCGGCTGAGCTCAGGGCAAACTCCGTGAGATAATTCTCAAAACAATTTTTTGGCAGCTCAACATTAGAGTCTCATCGGCTCTTTTTCAGAAAACCACTTGATCGGCAACTTTTAGTTGCTATTTAATGGTACATTATCTTTGATGCGAGCGATCGCGCTCGTCATCAAGGCCGCTAGGTTTTTAACTCAGGTACCGTATCACGTCTAGGCAGGAGGATCGGTGACGCCTGTGACACTGCCTAACAAAGATAGACTCTTCCCCGGTCATAGCGAGATGGCTCGCCGGATGCGTGACTTCGATTGGTCGAAGAGTGATCTAGGACCGCCGGAGTCTTGGCCGCAAAACCTTCGCGTCGCCATTGGCATCTGTCTCACTTCCCGCTTTCCAATGCACGTGTGGTGGGGACCGCAGTTAACGCTATTCTACAACGACGCCTACATTTCATTCCTGGGCAAAAGCAAACATCCAGCGGTGCTCGGGCGTTCGGGGCGCGAGGCGTGGTCGGAGATTTGGGACACCATCGGCCCCATGATCGACACAGTCCTGGCGACAGGGGAGGCCAGTTGGTCGGAAGACATCCTCATGTTTTTCGACCGTGAGCTTCCTAAGAAAGAGGTTTACGTCACCTTTTCCTTCAGCCCTGTGTTCGGCGACGGCAACAACGTGGACGGAATGTTTTGCGCCTGCACGGAGACGACGGAGAAGCTGGTTGGCAACAGGCGCCTGGACACGCTTCGCAAGCTTGGCGTCGAAGCAGCGAAACCGCACAGCATCGCCGAGGCTTGCAGGGCGGCGGCAAACGTTCTCAGTGAAAACCCCCGCGACATTCCCTTCGCGGCGCTTTACTTGGTGGACGACTTGTCGGCAACGGCGCAGATGGCCGCAGCGATGGGCGTTACGGAAGGCGAGTGTCGGCTCCGGGAGTCCGTTTCCCTTGCAAACGAAATTGATCCCTCGTCCTTGCCGCTGGCTTTGGTGCTGCGGACCAAGCAGCCCGAGGAATGCGCGGACTTGAATGTTTTGGGTATTCGGTTCTCGGGCGCGCCGTGGCCGGAGTCTTCAACGACGGCGATAGTGCTGCCGCTACTCGCCGCGGGCCACGAAAAAGTGTCGGGGCTCATGATTGCCGGCGTAAGCCCGCGCCGTGTGCTGGACCAGGCTTATCGTGATTTCTTTGATCTTGTGGCAGGTCACGTCGCCACGGCAATCGCTAACGCGCGTGCTTATGAGGAGGAACGCAAGCGGGTCGAAGCGTTAGCGGAGATCGACAGAGCGAAGACAGCGTTCTTCAGCAATGTCAGCCACGAGTTCCGCACGCCCTTAACTCTGATACTGGGGCCGACGGAGGAGATGCTTTCCGGCGCTTTAGGCGAGACCACTGAGCTTCAGCGGGAACACTTGACAACGCTGCGCCGTAACGCGGTGCGTCTACAAAAGCTCGTCAATACTCTTCTCGACTATGCGCGCATTGAGGCCGGCCGCATCGAAGCCAATTACGAGCCGGTGGACATCGCTCTTCTCACCCGCGAACTCGCGAGCAACTTCTGCTCGGCCGTGCACCGCGCCGGACTGCTGTTCGTGGTGAACTGCCCATCCATGGACGAGCCGATCTATGTCGACCGCGACATGTGGGAGAAGATCGTTCTCAATCTTCTTTCCAACGCGTTGAAGTTCACATTCAAAGGCGCGATTGAAGTGTCGTTGTGCGCGAACGATGGCAACGTCGCGCTTACAGTAAGGGACACGGGAGTCGGAATTCCCGAACAAGAGCTGCCACATCTGTTCGAGCGGTTTCGTCGAGTGCACGACATGCGGGCTCGGACACAAGAAGGTTCAGGGATCGGTCTGGCGCTGATCAACGAGCTTGTGAGACTGCATGGCGGTAGCCTTCAGGTCGAGAGCGTATTGGGTGCAGGGACTACTTTCATCGTGTTCATTCCCAAGGGCACCGAACATCTTCCGAGGGAACGCCTCAGCGCGCCGCGCACGCTCGGTTCCACTGCGCTGGGTGCCGCGCCTTTTCTCGAAGAGGCGCTGCGATGGCTGGCGGATTATGAGCAGCTGGAAGCGACCCCGCTACCGATCTCCGCTTCTGGGTTGACCCCGAACTCGGAGTTGCCGGCGGCGGATCAGAAAGAATCTTGGTAGCCGACGATAACCTGGACATGCGTAATTACCTTCGCCGGCTGTTGGAACCGTACTGGAACGTCGAGACGGTGGAAGATGGCGACCAAGCTCTGGCCGTAGCGAAACAGCGCCCGCCCGGCTTGGTCATCTCGGACGTCATGATGCCCGGGGTGGACGGATTCGAGTTACTCCGCTCGCTGCGCTCTGATGCCTGCACCAGAACCGTTCCGGTCATCCTGCTCTCGGCCCGGGCCGGTGACGAAGCCTACGTGGAAGGTATGAACACCGGGGCCGACGATTACGTGGTCAAACCCTTCGGCGCTCGCGAGCTAATAGCACGGGTCAAAGCACGACTGGAGATCGCGCGAGTGCGCAGGGAGACTGAGTCTCGGATCACCAACATTCTCGAGAGTATCACCGACGGATTTCTGGTCATCGATGCCGATTGGCGCCTAACCTATATGAACTCTGCGGCTAAACGGACGCTGGCAGTGCATGGGATAGATCCAGACTGGGCGATCGGCAAACATTTCTGGGACGAAATTTTCCCGGACGCCGCAGATACTGACACAGCACACCTGCGCCGGGCGATGACGGAGCGGGTTCCCGGCTCATTTGAGAGTTACTATGTCCGATGGAGGGAATGGTACTCCGTTCGAGTCTACCCGTTGCCCGAAGGCGGCCTCGCTAACTATTTCCAGGAAATCACGTCCGAGAAAGTAGCGCAAGAAAAACTGCGCGAGAGCGAGCAACGTTTTCACATGATGGCGGACAGTTCGCCGATCATGATCTGGATGACCGACGCGTCGGGCAAGACCGCGTTCTTGAATCGCGCTTACCTGGAGTATTTCGCTATCGGCGGTGACGAAATTGAAAAGTTTGATTGGACAGCAGTCGTTCATCCCGACGATCGGGACGCTTACGTCGCTTCATTCAAAAGAGCATTGCGCGAGCGGGAAACGTTTCACGAGCGAGTGCGCCTGAGAGGCTGCAACGGACAGTGGCGTTGGTTCGAGTCGCGCGGCAGTCCGATTGTCGACGCTGACGGCAGAATGACGGGCTTCATCGGCAGCTCTCCCGACATCACCGACATCTACGAGTCGCAGCAGGCGTTGACGGAACTCTATCAGCGCAAAAGTGAATTTCTTGCGAACATGAGCCACGAAATTCGCACTCCGCTCACCGCGATCATGGGTTATGCCGACATCCTGTTCACCAAGCTGAAAGATCCCGCGGATGTCGAATGCCTGAGAATCATTAAAGAAAGCGGCAACTGATCGAGATCATCAACGACATTCTCGATTTATCGAAAATAGAAGCAGGCAAACTGGTTCTGAATGTCGAAGCGATATCTTTGCATTCGGTGCTCGCAGAAATTCATCGCTTGATGGAAGTGCGCGCGAAGCAGAAAAATCTGCCGGTCATCTTGAGGTACGACGGCATTGTTCCTGAAAACATCATCACCGATCGCACCCGATTGCGGCAGATCGTCATGAACCTTGTGAGCAATGCCGTAAAGTTTACCAAGGATGGCGGTGTGGAGATCGTAACGCGATTTTCTAAGGACTCTCACCTGCTGCGGATCGAAGTGATCGATACCGGCATCGGAATTTCACAAGCGCAGCAGGCGCGTCTATTTGAGCCTTTCACGCAGGCCGATAGTACATCTACGCGCGAACATGGCGGCACTGGATTGGGGCTGGCGATCACCAAGCGCCTGGTCGAGATGCTGGAGGGGAGCATTTCAGTTGAAAGCGAGCCTCAGAAAGGAAGTACATTCCGCGTCACCATTCCAGCCGCTCCGGTCCAGGCTGTGTCAACAAGCGTCAAGGCGGATACGACGGCGGACCGGGCAGGGACCGAGGAGCACCCGCTTGATTGCCATGTACTGGTAGTTGATGACCGCGAAGAGATCCGCTTTTTAATCAGTCACTTCATAAAACGAGCGGGCGGGCGCGCCACTTCCGTTGGTGACGGAGAATCGGCGATTCGAGCGATTCGATCGGCAGAAGAGTGCGATCCTGTCGAGGTCGTGATCATGGATATCCAGATGCCTCGTGTCGATGGGTATGCAGTGACCCGACAACTGCGGGCGGAGGGGTTTCAGAGGCCGATTATTGCTTTGACCGCGAACGCAATGAAGGGTGATCGGGAGAAGTGCTTGGAAGCCGGATGCGACGATTACATAAGCAAACCCATCGATCGCCAGGCCCTGGTGCAACTCGTCGCTCATTATGCGGCGCAATCAATTCGATTTCCGGCTGCGGCAGAAGCGAAGCTCAAAGTGCTTTTAGTCGATGACAGTCAAGCTGCTTGCGAGCTGATGCGCCGTTTTCTGGCGAAGCGCGGGCATGAGGTGCGCGCAGCTCACGAGGGAAAAGCGGCGCTGCCACTCGCGCAAGAGTTCCGGCCCGACGTGGTTGTGTTGGACATCAGGCTGCCCGATATGAATGGTTACGAGCTTTTGCGGCGTCTCAAGGAAACCGACGGGATCGGCAAGGCGACGTTCATTTCCGTGAGCGGGTACCGCGATGATGACGCGCCAGGAAAAGGCTCTGTTGAGTTTGACCACTTTCTCGAAAAGCCGCTCGACATGGCTCAGTTAGACGCGGCGTTGCGCTCACGATCTTCTTCGGCAACGGCTTCCGCGTAGCGCAAGACTTCTACGCCGGTTAGCTGAAAGTTTTCGCGGCTTGCGCAAATTTTCAAGTCCCAGGCTACGATTTTATTCCCGCCAAGACACCGGTAAAGCTAAATCCGAAATCCCAATATCGAAATCCCAAACAATTTCAAAGTCGAAATGTTCGAAATATCAAAAATCCAAACTTGAGCCTGAATCGATGCTGTTTTAAACCTTGGCTTTTTGGAATCCCCCTCCTGTTTCGAAGGTTGGGGTTTTGAACTGAGGCATAGCCGGTGAAACGGGTTGAACGTTTTTGAACGTCCACTCTTCTATCTTTTGTCCATTTGATATTGTTTCGAGCTTCGGATTTCGTGCTGCGATTTTGCGACCGCACTACTATTAGTCCCATTTCGGAGCTAGACGCTCATCATCGCAATCTTCGATGTAAAACACGTTCGAATTGCGCGAGTCATGACCGCGTCTCATTTACACGCCCATGGCTCGGTAGTATAAACGATGAGCAGACCCATCAATTGGAAGATTGCTCATGGCGATTCGAATAGGAACCTCGGAATACGGCGGCACCTTCTACACGCAAGGCCAGGCAATGGCCGAGCTCTTCAATCGCGGGCGCTCCGCGGCCGATCAGTGCGTCGTTCAAACCAGCGACGCGAGCATTCACAACGCCGAGCAATTGGACCGCGGCGAGCTCGAGTTCGGCTTCATGGCGTCCAATTGGATCGGGCGCGCCAAGAACGCAACGGCGCCGTTCACCAGGCCTATTGCGGTTCGCATGGTTGCCCCGGCCAATGCGGGGCCGATGTGTTTCGTCACGCTCGCCAGCTCGACGATTCGATGCGTGGCCGATTTCCAGGGGAAACGCATTGCGATCGGCACCAAAGGGAGCGGCATGGAGCAACATATCCATACGATCTTCGACATTTTAGAAATCTCCTTCGATAGCTTCACGCCGGCGCACCTGGGCTTCGCCGAGGGAGCGGATGCCTTGGTTGCCGGCGCGATCGACGTGCAGTTTCATCCGCCGATACCGAATAAAGTATTGACCGACCTGAGCCAGCGCGCCGATATCCGTGCGGTTCCCTTTGGCTCCGGTGAGCTCGAAAAAGTGCTTGCGCGGGTACCGTTCTATCGCCCGGTCGTCGTGGAAAAAAATGTTTTCCGCGGCGTAGTGGACGATGTGACGCAGGTCGGCGTGATCAATGTCCTGGTTACGCACGAAAGAATTCCGGAACAGATAGTTTACGACATGGCCAAAGCGGTCTCCGGCAACCTCGGCGCGCTGCCGGAGATGAACCCGCTCTTCAAAGGGTTGAAAGGTCTTTTCGAACCGCTGCGCAGCAAAGGCGCGGCAGCCTTTGAATTCGGCGGCGTTGCCTTGCATCCGGGAGCGGTGAAGGCGTATCGAGAGGCGGGTTGGTTGAAATAGATAACGGTTGCCCTCACCCGCCGCTTCGCGGCAGCCTCTCCGAGTGGGCGAGGCGAAACTCGGATCGCGCTTCCATGGAGCAGAGTGTGCAGATGGCACAGCACAGCCTTAGCTGTCATCCTGAGCGGTAGCGAAGGATCTGCTTTCCTCAAAGGACAATGACTAAGCCCGAGCGAAAAGGAAAAAGCAGATTCTTCGTCGCATCCTCCTCAGAATGACACTCACGCTTATTCCAACCTGTCAGGATAATTTCCGCGCAATTGCCTAGAGCGCACCATCACTACTGTCATCCTGAGTGAACGCGCAGGATCTGCTTTTGCTTAGTGGCGCTCGAGAAGTTCAAACTGCCGCGCGATTCCTTGTTCGGATCGATTGACAGGATGGCGAAAGCCCGTGTAAGGACAGTTTAGTCGAAGTGAGGGGATATCAAATGACCGAATCGCAAAGCCGTGGCGCCGATCGTTGGCCGATAACCGCGAAAAACACGGCGTTGATCGTCGTCGACATGCAGAACATCTGGGTGCACCCGCGCGGCGCGCGTTACCTGCCGATGTCCGAAGACATCGTGCCGAAAATTCAGGAACTGCTGCGGTTTTGCCGATCGAGACATGTCCCGGTGATCTATCTGCACACGACCAAGCGCAAGGATCTCGCCGACGCCGGCATCTTCGCGGACATCAAGCCGCAGACGCATGACGCCGACGATGAGTGGAACAATTTCGAGGGCAGCCCCGGCGCCGAGCTTTACGAACCGCTAAAGCCGGCTGACGGTGATATTCTGGTGAAGAAGTTTCGTTACAGTGGTTTTTACGGCACCCAACTGGAGAATTTGCTGCGCGCTCTCGGCCGCGACACTATCGCGATAGCCGGAGTGGCGACCAACGTTTGCTGCGACAGCACGGCGCGCGATGGCGCCATGCGCGATTTCAAAGTGTTGTTCCTGTCGGACTGCAACGCGTCTTTCTCGCAGCAGGAACAGGAGGCGACGCTCAACAACTTCGACAAGCATTTCGGCGTGGTGATGGATTCGCAGGCGCTCATGGGGAAACTGCGCGGATGAAGACAATTGGAGTGTTGGAGTAATGGAGTTGTGGAGTATTGGGCTTTCCGGATCTCAACACTCCAACACTTCAGGACCCCAATCCCCAACCTTCTTTCCCTTCGGATCGCTTCGATGGTATTAGATTGACCAGCACATTTTTTGGAGGTTAACGTGGCTCGAATATTTGTGATCGCTCTTGGCTTTCTCCTGTCAGCCTGGTTTGCTGGCTCAGCGCTTGCCGGTCAGGCGGCCGGTTACGACGAAAAAGCGGTAGCCGATTTCTATCGTGGCAAAACCGTCACGATCGTCGTCGGCCATTCGGCGGGCGGCGGCTTTGACCGCTACGCGCGGGCGATCGCCCGGCATATCGCCAAATACATTCCCGGCAATCCCGCGGTTCTCGTCAACAATATGGTCGGCGCGGGCACCATGGTATCGGCCAACTACACCTATAATCAGGCGCCGCGAGATGGCACGGTCATCAACAGCTTCGACGGCGGGCTGTGGCCCTCGCAGCTTTACGGCTCGCCCGCGGTGCAATTCGATATGACGAAATTCAACTACATCGGCGCGCCGGATACTTTCAAATACATTATGGTGGTCACCAAGAAATCGGGTATCACCAAGATGGAAGACTTCATGAGCGGCGCGAAGGAAGTCGTGGTCGGCGCGGTTCCCAATACCAGCATCCAGCATGCGGCGACGTTCCTTAGGGACGTGCTGGGTGGCAGGGTCAAGCTGGTCACGGGTTTCAAAGGCACCGCCGAGATTCGGCTCGCGATGCAGTCGGGCGAAGTCAACAGCGTGATCACGGGTTGGGAGACCCTAGGCGCGTCCAACTACAAGGACTTCGTCAGCGGCGACTGGCTGATTCTTTCGCAGTGGGTCGATGAGCCGCTGACCGATTTGCCACAGAAAAACGTGCCGTCGATTTATCAGTTTACGCGCAACACCGAAGAACGAGAGATGCTGAAGCTCGGTCACGTCAAGCCGAACAGCTATGCGCGTCCCTATGCGATGCCGCCCGGCGTGCCGCCCGATCGCGTTCGCGCCATGGAAGCGGCATTCCTGAAGACGCTAAAGGATCCGGAGTTCGTGGCGGAAGCCGAAAAAACACGAATGACCTTGAACCCGATCGCCGGCACCACGCTGCACAAGATGATCGTCGAAGGACTGTCCATGCCCGCGGCGCTCAAAGAAAAACTCAAGCCGATCCTTGCGCCGAAAGGTTAGCGCGCCGCGTTGTGGTTGCTGCTTGGCTCTTTGTCTACCATGTCGTCCAAAAAAGCGAGCGCCGTCTGACCAACGGCGGAACCCGTGTTCCAGTACACGCGCGAGGGCTGCTGTTAATCTTGTACAAGGGGCGACCGGCCGGTCGCCCCTGCAAGAGTCGTTATCTCATCGCGCGTATCCTGTGCTACAAGGTCGTGCGATTTTGTGACCAGCTGCTGCGTTAAAGACGTCTTGCTCACAACTTCGGAATGCGCAGCGTCTTGCTGATCATCGTTGAGCCATTCACAAAGAATAGCAGCGAGAACGGATGCCAGCGCGCTCCGGCAATCTCGATCATGCCGAGCGGCAGATCATCGCCTATACGGCCCAAGTAAACGCAGGCGGCCAGAACGGCGACGAGAATCATGCTTGACGGGATCGGCGTGCCCTCGAAATATTTCACCTTGCCCGCGGCATCGGCGAGCTCTTCGGCGGTCACGTTGTAGCGAGCCAAGCGGCTGATGCCGCAGGCGACGAAGTAGACGAGAATGATGCCGTCAAGAAGCCCGCGCATGCCGAGACCATAGGCGAGCGTCGCCGGCGCGACGCCGAAGCTGACGATGTCGGCGAGGGAATCGAGTTCCTGACCAAACGGCGAATGTTGGTCGCGCCGCCGCGCGATTTTACCGTCGGCGATATCGAAGACCAACGCAATCACTAACAACGCGATTGTCAAATAAACCCGCCAGATTCCCGGCATGGTCAGGTAACTCATGATCACGAGGATCGCCGCCGTTCCGGCGGCGCCGTTGGCGAGCGTGATCAGGTCGGCCGGCTGATAGCTTCTGAACATCGAGAAGTGGACACGTTTCTTTTTTGCTGATCGATTGGTCATGCTTTGGCGGATTCTTTGCTCCTGCGTGAAGGCTAACATCCAGGCGCCGAGAGTGTCCATAGGAATCCAGGGCGAATATCTGCCGTAAAGCCGCAAAGACCGCAAAGGAAAAAACGAGTTGTCATTTCGAGCGCAGCGAGAAATCTTGCCTAGATCCCTCACATTCGCTCGGAATTCGCTCAGGGACGGGCTTGAGCGAGGAGATCAGATCCGTCAAAAACGACAGGCATCAAAAATTGTGCAATCTCCGGAGACTTTCAATGCTGGTAAGACGAAGAGCGCGAGATAGCGTATGGGGTTTTTTAGAAGTTTGTTGGGCGTTGCGCTGAGGTGAGCGGTTGGTGCGGCTGATCCGAAGGCGCTGGTTTCGCGGCAACGTGACCGGCGCAGAGAAAATAGACTGCCCAGAGGCCGAGGCTTACGACGAGTACACCGATGCGGCTCGTGTAGTCGATGCCGCTCGGCGAGACAAAGCCTTCGATCAACCCGGCGATCACCAGCATCACCATGCAGCCGAGCTCGATCACCAGCGCGTCACCACCGACGTTCTTGAGCGCGGTGCTGCGGCGCACCTCGCCCGGCGCGACGATCGCGGCGGCGAGAATGTAGCCCGCCGCTCCCGCCAGGCATATCGCCAGCAATTCAGTGCCGCCGTGCGGCATGATCCAACCCCACAGAGCTCGATCCTTGCCATGCAGCGCCATCCATCCGGCCACGGAGCCCAAGTGGATGCCGTTAAATATGAGCAGAATGCTCGTGCCGATGCCGGCAGTGAGACCGAGTCCGAAAGCGAGCAAAGTCACCTGAATATTGTTGGAAATGATCAGCGAAGAAACCACCGGGCGCGCCAGACTTGGAATGTTATGCAAATTTTCCGAGCTAGCGGGATCGAAATCGAGGAATTCCTCGGCGAGCAAATCGTAGCCAAGAGCGGGATAGAGCTGCACGGCGACAAAACTGACGACGGCGGAACCGAAAAAAATGATCGCCGATAGGGCCACGGCCCAGGAATATTGGCGCACGGCGCGCGCGAAGCTGCCGAAGGCGTAGGAACGGCCCGCGCGCTCGCCCAAGCGAATCTGGCCGTAAAGCAGATTATGGCCGGCGACGGCGATGCGATTGAGCTGATCGACGGTTTCGCGCGCGGCGCCGAGGGAGCGCGCCCGCGCCAGATCGGCGGTGAGCGCTTGATAATCGTCGATCAAGCGCGTGAGATCGGAGCCGCTCAGGCGCCGCAATGCGCGCGGGCCGCCGCGTAAGAGCGTCTGCGCGCGCTGGTAAAAGCGCGTCCACTGTTCGAGTTTTTCTTCCGCGTCTTGCATGGTTTGGCCGATCATTAATTAACAATCCCGCAGCAAGCTACGGGGAATCAGAAGTCCTTGGATGCTTCCCCCCGGTCGTCACCCCCGAATGTTTTAATCGGGGGTCCAGCCGGATTCGTCTGGATTCCCGCTAAGAGCATGCGGGAATGACGGATACGGACAATGCTGCCAACCAATTACGCACCAAGCTGCGCCGATTTCACCCAGCAGGCTAAAACAACGACCGTGGCTGCGGCGCCTTAGCTGCGCTGCTGACCATTGGCGCTTTCGCCTTTGCGAGATCGAGCACCTGCAAAAGCAATCGTTCGCAGCGTTCGGTGCATTCGGCGCTGCGCGCCAGGCTATCGCGATCTTCGCCGAGCAACGGCAACAGCGGCTCGGTGATTTGCCAGACTAATTGTTGGCGCCGGTCCTGCGATAGCTCATGGGAGCGGGCGAGGAATTGCTCGATCAGTGCCAACTGCTGGGCCGAGATCGCGCCGCGCGGCAAGGTGAGCGCCTGGCGCGAGCGTCCCTGTTCGACGCGCCGGGCCCAGGCGGCGCCGCTTGCGCTCTGGGTGGCGAGATCAAATTTCTCGACGACGACGTAGGTTCCCGCCACCATGTCGCCGAGACGGCGGCCCTGCGGATCGAAGTGCATCACCAGTCCGCCGAGGATGTAACTCGGCGGCGGCAGCATGTCGGCGGCGCGCACCAGATTACGCAGCGCCGCTTCGCGCAGTCCGATCGGCAGACCGTCCTGGCGGATCACGCGAATACCCATGCGTTTTTTTCCCGGCGTCGAGCCTTTGCCGAGGCCCTCGAAAAACACGTAGTAGCCCCAGTTGATCAAAAAAATGATCAGCACGACCAAAGCCAAAATCCAGGAGACGCTCCAGCCGGAGCTTCCCTTGACCGATCCGGCCAGCGACCTCAAGGCGATGAGCGCGCCGCTCAGATAGGCGACAAGAATAATGGCGACGATCAACAGGATGTTGAAAATGAAGTCGATCACGTAGGCGGAAAAGCGCGAACCTGGGCCGGCCAGTTCGAACTCGAGACTGACGTGATCCGGCGTCGATATGTGGACGCGTTCTTCCATGGCTAATTCCGTCTACTGCAAATTCGCCTGGCGAATCTCCAAGTAGCGTTTGACCAGGTGCACGCTCAAATGCGCCGGGTCGGTTTCCAGAACTAAAATTCCGCGCGAACGCATGCTCTCGAGCGCCAGCCGGCGCCGGCGCAACTGATCGCAGGCGGCGGCCTTGCGGTAGGTTTCTGCCACCGTGGCGGGGATCGAGCTGGCGACCTCGGCGATTTCGGGTTCGCTCAGCACGACGCACAGGACCAGATGTTTTTCCGCGGCGCGGGAAAGATTATTGATCAAGCCGGCACTCGCCGAGGCGTCCAACACATCGGTGAGCAAGATGACCAGGCTGCGCCGGTTCAGCAGCGTCATGACTTGAGCAACCGCCTGCCAATAGTCGGACTCCACCGGACGGACCTGGACGGCGTAGAGCGACTCCAGCACGCGCGGCAGCAGCGACGGCCCGCGCACCGTCGGCAGAAACGATTCGATCTTGTTGGAAAAAGAGGCCACGGCCAACGCGTCGCCGCGTTTTTGCACGACGTAGCTGAGCATGACCGTGGCATTGAGCGCGTGATCGAGCTTGGAGTACTGGCCGACGGTTTCCGCCATCAGTCGACCGGCGTCCAGGAGCACAGCGAGTTGCTGTCCCTTCTCCACCTGTTTGTTGCGGCTGATCGGCGCGCCGCGCCGCGCCGTCGCTTTCCAATCGATGTTGCGCGTATCTTCGCCCCGGATGTAGGGGCGCAGGCTCTCGAAATCGGTGCCCGCGGCTTTGAACGGGCGCGGCTTGCGCACAACTTCGTCGCGTTGGTCGATCTGCGCCAGCAGTTGATACTGATCCGCGCCGCGAAAGTTGGGATAGACCTTCGCGGTGTCGGCGACGGCGAATGCCAGCTGTTTTTGAATCAAGCCATGCGCGCCTTGGACGCGCAAAACAACATCGCCAAAGCTGTGAGCGCCGCGATTGCGCGGTTGCACCGTGTAGGCCAATTGCGCCTCGCTGCCCGGCGGAATGACCGCCGCCGGCAATTCCGTTCGTAGCTCGAAAACATCCGGTATTTCGTCACGCACCGACACCGTGATAGCGCGCGGCGAGAGATTACCGATCGCTAGCTTCACCGGCTGCTCAACGTCGAGGGCGAAGCGTGGTGGCAATTGGCGCCGCGCCGTGATCTGGGAAAACGCCGGAATCGTGCCCGAATCGCGCCAGCAGAGCACGATCATGAGGAGGAGATATAACAGGCCGGCGAGCCAACCGCCGGGGAAAACCAGCGCTAAAAGCCAGAGCGGCGCGCCCAGCGCGAGCAGGCGGATCAAGCGCAATGTCGGCAGCAGCGAAATATCGTTTTTCCTTTCGGTTATCGAGGCACGTCGACCTGAGCGAGCAGCGATTCAACGCAACTGTCGGGCGTAAGGCCTTCGATCTCCGCCTCCGGCGTCAAACGGATGCGATGGCGCAGCACCGGGAAAGCCATGAGTTGAATTTCATCCGGTGTGACGTAGTCGTTACCGCGCAGCAGGGCGAGCGCCTTGGCGGCCTGCAGCAGCATAATCGCGGCGCGCGGGCTGGCGCCGAGCGTGAGGCTCGCGAAGGCGCGCGACTGGCGGATCAGCCGCAGAGTGTATTCCAACACGCTATCGTCGACACGGACGGCATGGGTCACGTTACGTAACTTGATGATATCCTCGGGGCCGGCCACCGGCTCGATGATGCTGTGGGCCTGCGACGCTTTATCGCCTAACGCTTGCATCGTTTTCAGCATCGCGAGTTCGTCTTGTTCGCCGGGATAGTCGACGGTCACCTTCATAAGAAAGCGATCGAGCTGCGCTTC
Organism: Binatia bacterium; assembly: GCA_050735675.1. Classification (GTDB taxonomy): domain Bacteria; phylum Desulfobacterota; class Binatia; order UBA9968; family UBA9968; genus DP-20. The sequence continues at coordinate 26,482 of JBOHVN010000031.1, forward strand.
CGGCAGCGGATAGGTGCCCTCGTATTCGATCGGATTTTGGGTGGCGACCACCGTAAAGCAGCTCGGCAGCGCGCGGCTGTGCCCGTCGATACTCACCTGGTACTCCTGCATCGCTTCCAGCAGGGCGGCTTGGGTCTTGGCCGGCGCGCGGTTGATCTCATCGGCGAGCACGATTTCGGAAAACAGCGGCCCGGGCCTGAAGCTGAACTCCTGAGTTGCCGATTCGTAGATATTCACGCCGGTGATGTCCGAAGGCATCAAGTCCGGAGTAAACTGGATACGCGAAAAGCGGCACCGCAATGCCGCGGCAAGGCTGCGCGCGAGCAGCGTCTTGGCCACCCCCGGCACGCCTTCGATCAGCACATGCCCACCGGCCGTGAAAGCGACAAGCAAACTCTGAATCGCCGTCGCTTGACCGTGAATGACTCGTTGCAGCTCCGTTTGCACGGCGCGGCCGATGTTCAGCACATCGGCGGAAATTTTATTTTCACTCATGGTCGTAATCCCTTGAAGGTTTCTCCCGCGCTTCGTCCCAACTCGATCATCTCCCGCTCGCTCAGTCTTTCGCCGTTTTTTACTTTCTTCAACAAACCCTGCAGCGCGGCCGCGGGCGCAGCGCTGGTTTTCGCCAGATTTGCAAATTCTTGATTCAAGTTAGCAGGATCTACGTTCTTACTGCGCGTCCGGGTTAGATTGTGGCAAAGATGCTGCACGATCAAGTCCGCCGCCAATCCTTGAGCGGCCGCCGCTTGCAGCACGCCGGCGCGCGCGTCGAGCAAATCCAGCGGGCTCGTCCGGTCGGGCGCGGGCGATTCTCTGATCCGGCCAAAGCGGCGCCGGTAGGCGAAGATGTAAAGCAATCCCGCGACGGCGATCTGCAAAACGCACCAACCCCACGGTGTCATGAGAAAGGCGGCGGTCAATTCAGCGGTCCCGCGCTTTTGGCCGAAGCCGTGATGATACTCGTCGAAGAGAATTCTGCCGTGACCCCAGCCGGCGGCAAGACTGGTAAGCCACACGGCGTTGTCCGAGCGGCGCAGCGCGCCATTGCTCGCCATCATAGGGTCGGCGACAGCCACGATGCGCCCTTGGCCCACCGGGATTTCGACCGCCATCGCGGCATTATTTGCGGCGGCGATCACCTTGGCGCCGCCCGTGGCTGCGAAACTGCGGCGCCAGCCGAGTGTGGTTTCTCCGTTCGGAATCGACGGGCCGGATGCTCGACCGGTGCTGATCTGGCCCGCCTTCGTCCAGCGCAAAGACGGTGCGTAACGCGACAACAACGTCGCGGTTGGCCCAGCGTCGCCGCCGTCCGCGACCGGCGATCTCTCGGCCGCAGCCGAACTCACGCGCGGGCCTAAGGGCCAACCGTCGGCGCTGAGCAAGATGAGTTGGCCACCGGCAGCGAGCCAGCGCTCGAGATGCTCCGCTTCGGTTGCGGATATCGGCCGCGCCGGTCCGGCCACGACCAGTGTGCTGGGCGCCTCCGAAGTTTCGGGTGGCGGGAGTAAACTTAGCGGACGACGCCATTGCGCGACGCCGGGCAGCATTTGCTGCATGATCAGGAACAGCGCGCGCGCGCCGCTCGGATCGGTGAAAAACGTCGAGGGCCGGCGCAGCAGCGGGTCCGTGCTTTGGCGGCTGGAAAGACTTGCCAGCAAGACGGAGACAATTAGAAAAATTCCGGTCGCGAGTATCGCCGTCAGGCGATTGTACGTCTGCGCAGTCATGCCTAGGCACCCGCTTCATCGCACAGCCGATCGACGCGCAGAACCAGCGCTTCGGCGACATCAGCGGAGACGTGGCGGCTGGCGTAGACGACTTGCTCGTAGAGATCGGTTACTTCGGCGAACGTTGCATGCCAGGGATGACTCTGAGCGCATTCGCTCAAATAGTGCGAATTGGTCTTCCAGCCGGCAAATTTGACTGCGCCCTGTTCATCCAACAACCCCAGCAAGACGCGGTGCGCGATCCAAATCGCCCGGCGCGGGTTGCCTTCCTTGAGCATGGCGCGCGCCACCTGTAACGCTTCGCGCCAGTTTGTCGCCGCGCCTTCCAAGATATCCCAGCGCGCGCGCTGGGCAGCCGGGCCATCTTTCTTTCGTCTAAATGGCAGCACGTCGGCCAGGGCGAGATAAAGGACATGGCCGAGGCAAACGAGCAAGATCAAAAGCGCGATGATGAAGAAAAATCGCGCGAGAGTGGGGTGCGCCTCCGACCAACTCCCCAGCCCGTCGAGCCATTCTTTAATCGCGGTGAGTATCTCGAAAAGAAATTCATGCCAGCGCGACGGTTCGGCGAACTCGGGGCGGTCGAGGACCGCGCGGGTCGCCTCGCGAATTTTTTCCGGCGGCGGAATTTGATCGAGTTGCGCGTCGGCCGGCATCAATGGGTCAGCGAGTCGGTGTCGGCGCGGCCGCCAGGTGTTGCGGTTCGGTCTTAAGCGCGCGGCTGAGCATTTCGAGATCGAACCCTTCCTTGCGGATACGCATGTCGTAATAAAGCAGAATCGCCGCGATGATTCCAAGAGGAGTGAGAAAGATCGACAGCAGATTGTTCACCGCGGAGCTTAGGATCGCGCCGCTTCCCGCCTCGCCGCTGAAAAACAGACCGGTGATGACGCTCACGCCGCCGGCCAAAACCACCTGGAGCAGATTGACGACCAACAGAATGCAAAACGCTTTGCCGCGATAGCCTTTGATCAAGCCGCGGCTTCGCCGGAGACTCGGCAGCGCTCTTTGTCCTTCCACGACGATCGCCGGTACGATCAGCGAATACGCCAGCATCCAAAGAATTCCGGGAATGATTAGGAGCATGAAACCGAACATAACCCGGATGGTCGCGGTAATCTGAGCAATCGACAGCGGCCAGAAGTGGCTCAAGCCGCGGCGCAGCGCTTCGCCGATGGTGACATCATTGCCGAGGTAGCGTTCGCTGATCGCGTATGTGGTCGCGCCGCTGGCGATCGGAAAAGCGAGACTCGCCCAAAGAATCAAAAACACGACCTGAAAGAGCAGCGCCGATAGACCGACTTCGCGAGACGGCAGGTTGCCGCCGAAGCTCGACTCGACGACGAGCATGATCAAGTAAAACGGCACATACGCCGCCGCGGCGATGCCGAGCATCAGCGCAAAGTTGGCGGTGTACAGTCGAAAGGCGCGATCGAGCAGCACGCCCGTGGTCATCGGTTCGAAGCGCGGAGAGCTGGCGGCATCCATGAGTCGTATGGCCCTTTCTTGATGCTGGAGATTAGCTCGGCGACTTTTACGCGGGTTTCTTTTCCCGCGTCGTCGGCAACTGATTGCGTCGCGGCGGTTGAGAAACCATCATTGAGCGACATCTGTACGCCTCGCGGCGATTATAGCACAGCCGTTCGACGGGCGGGAGAAACTAAAATCAGGAAGCAAGAACAGGGAGAGCGCCGCCGCGATTTGCTGCTATTTCTTTACGCTGCGGATGGACCAGCTGCCCGACTGGCTGCCACCGGTCCACAGGCCGCGGATCGCTTCCCTGGCGGCGGCCGCGAATAGCTCGGAAAAGGGCGCGTTGCGAACATGTGGAAGCTCGGCGGACCAGCTGCCGCTATGTTTGCCGTCGCGGCCCTCGACCTCGGCGCGCCAGACGCCGTTCCAGCCGGTATTGTGTTTGTCGGCCGACCAGCTGCCGCGCATCACGGTGGCGCCAGTGGTATCGCTCAAGATCCAAGCGCCGCTGGCCGATCGCTGGGTGAAGTTCGGGGCGACGCTCCAGGTGCCGTGGAAGGTGCGGCCGTCCGCCCTGCGCGCGGTCCAAGTCGACGTATCGCTGTCTTTTTCTCTGAAGGCCTCTCTGGTTTGATTGCTGACGATGACGTCGACGCCGCGCACCCAGCCGACAAGTCCCTGCTTGGTACGCACCATGTACCAAACCTCTCTGCCGATCGCCTCGACTATGGGGACAAGAATTTCGTCCTTCTCGAGAGTGGCGATGCGAATGGTTTCGGCGTCTTGCTGCGCGTACAGAGCGACGCCGGTCTCGCGCACGGTTAAGGCCGACGGCGCATCGGCGGCGTGAGTAGGCCCTGGGGGGGGCAGCAGGACGATGATCGAAAACAGCATGCAATAGCGAAATGCCGACCAGGCTCTCGTCATATTTACCTCATTCAATCTGACTTACGCGGCTAATTTTAACCTTTCGCCGCTGTTGAGTCATCACTGTTCGCGGAAAATGTCGATCGAGCGTTATTGTGAATACGGGATGGAGTTACGGGGTCATTCTCTAATGGCGAACGCAACCCGGAATTCAGAATGAGGGAACGGACCAGGCGCGCCTGTTTTCATCGGCATCGCTGATGCTCGCGGGCGTTGGCAGAAAATCGCCGCGGCAAATTCCAACGGGTAAGAAAATTCACGCCCACAAGGCGCGAGAGACGCGGTGCAGGTCTCAGCCTTGCACGGCGGCTTGCGGTGTCAGACTGCAACGCCCGCGGATTTGCCGAGCGCGAGCTCATCGAGAGCGGCTTGCACGACCATCGAGGCAGTGACGACGTTCGGGGCGGAAACAGTCCTCGCCGCGCTGGCCGGCGGCGACCAGTGTAGGACGTCTTTTTCCCGGAAGATCGCCACAACGCAGGCACCGGCGGCGCAGGCGAGATGCATGGGGCCTGAGTCGCAGCAAATCAACAGATCGAGGTGTGCAATCATCGCGGCGAATTTTCGCGCCGACGGTTCAAAGATTACCGGGACGGACGAGTCAATGGAAGCCCGGAGCGAATCGGCAATGCCTTTCTCCTCGGGACCAAGAAACGTGACGACGCGGATACCGCGTCGATGAAGTCCGTTGATGACCTCGGCGAAGTTCTTCATCGGCCAGCGTTTGCCGCGGAGCTTGCGGCCGCCGACAAACACGCCGGCGGTTTTTTCGCTTTTCTTGCCGCTAAACGATTCGAGCTGCTTTAACGCTTCTATTCTTTCCGCCGGCGAGAATTCGAGCGATCCAACGGTCTCGACATGTTTAAGACGCAAGGCTGTAAGAAATTCGGTCAGTTTGCGATATTTGTTATCTTCGCTGAGCTTGCCAATCGTCAGATTGAACAAGCGATCCCACCTGCCGGCGTTGCCCGCGCGGATGCGAGCCCCCGACAGGCCGACGATAAAGGAACCGACGCCTGACTGGGAACAACTTATCTCCACGGCCAAGTCGTATCGAGTGGCGCGCAGCCGCCGCATCAGGAGCGGATACTCCCAGAGCACCTGGGGAAATCTGCGGGGCGCGACATAGTGATAGTTCAGAGGCTGGCCTTGGAAGAGCAGATTCGATAACGGCGTGCCGACGAAGTCGATCCTCGCTTCGGGAAAATTTTTCCGAAACGCAGCGATCGCGGGCAAGGCAAGGAGGGCGTTTCCCATGCGAAAGTTGGCTCGAACGAGGAGGATTCTTTTCAGCAATGCGTCGCGTGGGTCGATATCGGCGGCTGCGAATCGCGGCGCCAGCCAGCCAATGATCCCCATGACGCGATCACGGATCCATCGATCCAGGCGGTAGCGCAAAGGCTGTCGAGTTGGGCTAAGCAAAGTCGTCATTCCTCACGAACGGCGCTCGTGGTAGCTCGTTTTGACAGCGCCACGTGCGCTGAGTATGGTCGCAGACTATCATGTATTTTTTCAGTTTCGTAGTTGCCGTATTGCAGCAGCCAGTTCTAGGTCTTGGGCCTTTTGTCAGCGGGCGCGGAAAATAAAGTGAGGAAGAAACTGGAGTAATGGATTGTTGGAATGCTGGAGTGTTGGGTTCTTGCAATGCCTTCGCCGCGGCATTTCAGCTGCGCGCTGGACCTTCTTCGTGACCGCGTGCTATAGCGAATAAGCAGCATTCTTATGCCCCGGCTTTAGGTCAGCGAGCCGCCTCTGCTCCTTCGGCCAGTTTGGAGTTCACTCTGCGATTACCGTCGAGCCAGCAAGAACCGGCCGATGCTCCGGCCGGCCCGAGCGCCGCAACCGCAAACGAAAAGCCGCTTAGCTATCCGATCCAACTCTTGTTGCGCCTGCGCGCATTCGACGCGCTGCGCCACCGGGAGTACCGCCTGCTCTGGTACGGGCAGGTCTTCGCGTCGCTCGGAGTGTGGATGGATCAAGTGACGCGCGGCTGGCTGATCTACGAGTTGACCGACTCCGCGCTTCAACTCGGGCTGGTGCGCGGCATTCAAGCGATACCCTTTCTGCTTCTGTCGCCGATCGCGGGCAGCGCCGCCGACCGCTACTCGCGGAAGTTTCAGGTGGTCACGGCGCAGTTCGCCATCGGTTTCCTGTTCGCGGCGACGGCGGCGTTGATCTTGTTCGGTCTCATCGAGCCGTGGCACGTCTATTTGACCGCGTTTCTCATGGCCTGCGTCCAAGTGTTTCTTCAGCCTTCCCGCGCTGCGATGATCTCCGACACCGTGCCGCCTGAGAATCTGACGAACGCCATCGGACTCAACGCGGTCATTTTCAACATGGCGCGCAGCACCGGGCCGGCCTTGGCGGGCGTGTTGATCGCTGCGTTCAATACCGGGGTGGCCTACGGGGTCCAAGGTCTGTTTTTTATTCTCGCGACCATCTGGACGACGCAAATGAAATCGGGGCGGCGGGCGGCCGCGGCGCGACACGGTCACGGCGGCCAGAACGAATCCTTCGCGCGCAGCATCGTGACGGGATGGAAATTTTCCTGGCGCAAAGACGAGGTTCGCAGCAGCCTGTTGATCGTGATCGTCGCCTCGCTCTTCATGGTGCCTTTTTCGACGCTATTGCCGGTCTTCGCGCGCGACATTCTCGAGGTGGGCGCGCAAGGGCAGGGGCTGCTCTTGACCTCGATGGGCATCGGCGCGTTCGGCAGCGCGATGATCATTGCCACCTTCGGCGACCGCATGCCGCGCGGCATCATGATGCTGGTCGGCGTCATGCTTTACGGCGTGCTCGTGGTGGTCTTCTCGGCGTCGCCCTGGTTCTCGCTGTCGATGGTTTTGATGGCGGCCATTGGGCTTTGCCATGTGAGTTCCCACGCGCTCGTGCAAACCGTCATTCAAAGTTACTCGCCGCCTGAGTTTCGCGGCCGGGCGATCGCAATCTTTCACATGAATCAAGTGTTATTGCTTCTTGGCGGCACGCTCATCGGCGCCTTGTCGGCGGCGATCGGCGCGCCTTGGGCCGCGGCGGCGATGAGCATCGTCGGCACGCTCTGCATGGTGGCGCTCTTTGTCTTCGATCGCAAGGCGCGGACGATACGGTGAGAAAGAAAAGGTTGGAGCGATGGAGTGATGGAAGTGCGGGATTTGGGCCCGTGATTTTGGGCGCTGTTTTGCGGCGGCCGTGCCATCGCACTTTGAGCTGAAAGGCTCTGAACTTGCACGCCCAAGGGTCGTTTGACAGATCGACGCCGTTGGACCGAGAATGCTTGGAGATCCTACGGTTGATCGCTGACTGCGGAGGAGGATGCGCGGTATGATATTTAACCGATCTCGGTATCGATGGTTCGCTGTTGCGCTTTTCGGCTTTGTCCTGTCTTATCCCGGCCTCAGCGAAGCGGCCACGCCGCTGCAGAAGGTTGTCTTCGTATTCGCCGGGTTCAACGAGCGCACGGGATTTATCTTTGTCGCCAAAGACCGAAAGTTTTTCGAAGAACAGGGTCTCGACGCGCAGATCGTCCAGGTGCGCACCGGCCAGGTCGCGGTTTCGGCGCTGGCGGCCAACGAGGCGCAGTTCTATTCCGTATCGGCGACTGCGCGAGCCTTGGCGCTATGGCTGCCGGCCTCGATCTAGCGTTCATCGCAGGGATCGTCAACAAATTGGACGGCGATATCGTCGTGTCGCCGAAAATTGCTTCCCCCGCGGACCTCAAAGGGAAGGCCGTGGGCATTCAGAGCATCGGCGGCGGTGTTTGGACCTTTACCATGCTCGCCCTGGACCACTGGGGGCTCGTGCCCGAGCGCGATAAAATCCAACTGAGAATCGTCGGCGACCAGGCGGTGCTAACCCAGGGCCTGATCAGCGGCGTCGTCGATGCCGCTTACCTCGGCTATACTTTCAGCAAAGTGGCCCAGCGCAGCGGATTTCGCGTCATCCAGGATCTCGCCAAAGTCGATATCCCGTTTCAGGGCGTCGGCATTGTCGCGCGCAAGAGTTTTCTCCAGCAGTCGCCGGATGTTGCGGAGCGCTCCCTCAGAGCCATCGCCAAAGCGATCGCCTATATTCAAGAGCCGGCAAACAAGCAAAGCGTCGTCAATACCTTGATGAAATGGTTGCGCCTGCCGCAGATCGAGGATGCCGTTGCCGGTCATGAGGCCATACGGTCGCTCTACAGCCGGCGAATATTTCCCACCGTCGACGGCGTGCGCAATACCGTGCGAATTCTCGGCCGTATAGATCCCAAGTTCAGCAAATTGAAAGCAGAGGAGCTCATCGACGAACGAATTGTGCGTAAGCTCGAAAAGGAGGGTGTTTTCCGCTAGAACGCGGTCCACGCTCCATAGCTGATAATTCCCGCCAAAGATTCTTTCCAACATTTAATTTAATTCGAAGATCATGCGCGCGTAGCTGGACGGCCTCGCGCGGCGCATGCTATAGCCGATAAGGTACAATTCCTCGCAACAGCTCCGGAGTTCCATCTGAGATCACCGCTCAATGAGAAAAGTACGCCAGCCGAGCCGGCCGACAACGAGCAGGCGTCGGCTAAAAGAGACTCTTGGCGTCGCTTCGCCGGGTTAACGCAACTCCGCGCGCTCACGTCGCTCCAGTATCGCGATTATCGACTGCTCTGGTTCGGTCATATTTTTACCTCGATGGCGTTTTGGATGGATCAGGTGTCGCGCGGCTGGCTCATCTATGAGTTGACGGATTCGACGGTGCAGTTAGGGCTGGTGCGCGGCGTGCAAGCGATTCCGATTCTCTTGCTATCGCCCATCGCCGGCAGCGCCGCCGACAGATATTCGCGCAGAACGCAGATCTTGGTCGCCCAGATCATCGATGGCGTGATGTTCGCTTTACTTGCAATCCTGATTTTCACCGGACAAATTCAACCCTGGCACGTATATGTGACGGCATTCGCCATGGCCTGTGTCCAGACCTTTCAACAGCCGGCGCGGGCGGCGATCATCGGCGATGTGGTACCGAGGGAGGGTCTCACCAACGCCATCGGCCTCAACTCGATTATCTTCAACGTGGCCCGAAGCACCGGGCCAGCGTTGGCCGGCGTGCTCATCGTCGCGTTTGGGACCGGCGGCGCTTTTGGCACTCAGGCCGTGTTTTATATTCTTGCAACCTACTGGACCCTGCGCCTGCGCGCGCCCGAGGCTTATGGGTCGGGCGGTCGTGGCGGCCACGGCCACGGGGTATCGTTCGCCAGGAGCATCATCGAAGGTTGGAAATTCAGTTGGCGCAACCTCGAGGTGCGTACCGCACTGCTCGTGGTGATGTTCGCTTCGCTGCTGATCGTCCCGTTCACCACGCTTTTGCCGGTGTTCGCCCGCGATATTCTCGACGTCGGCGCTTCCGGCCAGGGATTTCTCCTGACGGCCATGGGCATCGGCGCCCTTGGCAGCGCGATGATGATCGCGACTTTCGGCGACCGCATGCCGCGCGGTTTGTTCATGCTCGGCGGCGTCGCGTTGTACGGTCTCGGGGTCGTCGCGTTTGCCGCGTCGCCCTGGTTTCAGTTGTCCATGGCGCTCATGATCGTCGTCGGCTTCGCCAACGTCTGCTCCCACGCGCTCGTGCAGACGGTGATTCAGAGTTATTCGCCGGCGGAGTTTCGCGGCCGCGCGATCGCGCTCTTTCACATGAGCCAGGTGGTCATGACGGTGGGCAGCATGGCGATTGGATCGCTGGCGGCGATCTGCGGCACGGAGTGGGCGGTGATGTTAATGGGCGCGGCAGGCGTGCTGGCGATGTTGGCGATACATTTTGCGTTGCCCCAAGCATGGCGCATCCGATAGGGCGGGTTTGAAACCCGCCCCTACATTCGGAGGTGTAGCAGAATGGCAACCGAAACTCCCAAGCTCCAAGACGAAGCCGCTCTGGAACCCGAACTGCCGATTTGCGATCCGCATCATCACCTTTGGGAACGGCCGCCGCGAGATTAGTTGCTTGGCGAGTTGCTCGAGGACCTACGTAGCGGTCACAAGGTGGTCGCTACAGTCGCGGTCGAATGCCGCTACTCTTATCGCGAAGGCGGCCCTGAAGAATTACGGCCGGTGGGTGAGACGGAATTTTTCGACAAGGTGGCCCAGCGGGTGGGCGGCGATCCGGCGATTAAAACGCGCGTCGCGGCGGCCATAGTCGGGCATGCTGATTTAACTCTGGGAGACAAGGTGGCCGCGGTGCTTGAAGCGCATGGAGCGGCAAGCCCAAACCGTTTTCGCGGCATTCGCCACTCGACGATTTGGGATGCCAGCAGCGCGCTCCGAAGCGATGCGCCGCCCGGTTTGCTCGCCGACAGTCAATTCCGCCGGGGCTTTGCCTGCTTGGGTAAGCTCAATCTCAGTTTCGATGCATGGCTCTATCATCCGCAGCTGCTGGAACTTGTCGACCTGGCGCGCGCGTTTCCCCATGTGACGATCATTCTCAATCATATCGGCGCGCCGTTGGGCGTCGGCCCCTACGCTGGCAAGAAGGACGAAGTCTTTCAATTGTGGAGCCAGGGAATCGCCGCCGTTGCGGCCTGTCCAAACGTGGTTATCAAGCTGGGCGGCGCCGGCTCTGCACGATCAGGTTACGATTGGCATCAACGCTCGGTGAAACCGTCGGCGGTGGAAATCGCGCAAATCGTGAAACCCTACTTTGCATTGTGCATCGAGAAATTCGGCGCCGACCGCTGCATGTTCGAAAGCAATTTTCCCGTGGAGAAACTTGCGAATTCGTACGTGGTGATCTGGAACGCGTTCAAAAAGATGACCCAAAACTATTCCACAGCGGAACGTGCCGCGCTGTTCCATGACACCGCGTGCCGAGTGTACCGAATGACCGAACGTTCAGGGTAACCTCTTAAAAATAATCTACCCGTCTGCGGCGGCGCACAAAATTTGCTTACGATTATTTTGATACCTGTGCAGCGAGATTGCTTACGTGATCAAATCGCGCAGAAAGTGGTAGACCGAAACCATGAAAAGACCGCGATAAACCGTGGATGTCAGGGTGAGCGCTTTCAGAGTCAGGCCTTGCCTGCAATGTCGCAACGCGAAGATCAATCCCAGCAAAAACACAGGTGAACAGTTTCCAGTAGACAAGGCTCTAGACCTCTCCCCAGCTGTGAATCGCATTGCGAACAAATGGATTTAATTCAGGAACACCGACCTCCAGTGGATACGAATCTATACACGAGTGCAGTCCGACGAATGAGCTAGGCGCGAATGGCGGTGTCCTGATTCCGGAGCGCCGGGAAGATTTCGTTGCCCCACAAATCGATAGCTTCGGGAACTTCGGGTCCGAGAGGAACTCCGATGGTTATCTCGCTGAAGCCGTGGCGCGCGGCCAGTTGAAGAAGGCTGCGGAGCCGGCCGATGCATTGTTCGGGCGTACCGGCGATAATCAGTTTGTCGACGGCGTCATCCGGCGTCAATGACGACGCGTAGTCCACGCCGCGGTTCTCGGCGTAGGCTTGACGGACCGCTTGAATCGCTTTCGGATCGATGCCCTTTGCGGCGAGAACGTCGTCCGGCCAACCCGAAGCGATATGCGACACGAACCGTTTCGCGTGTTGTTTAGCCGCGTGGCCGTCGCGCGAAACAGAAGCGTTGACGAGCATGGTCTTGCGCAGCGGTGGCTGCGCGCCGGACTGCGAGCGCGCGGACTCAAGACGGGCAAGCGACCTTTCCATATCGTCGATGCCGTATAAAGTTTGCAGCACCACGCCGTCGAAGTGGCGGGCGATCAGATCGAGCACCGCGGGCTTCAGCAGGCTCGGGCCGTAGTAGAGATGGATCGGGCCCTGGGTTTTGAAGCGCAACGCATAATGTTCCGCATTCAAGTGAAAATATTCCGCCAAAACCGGAATATCGCTCGTATTCAAAGTGTCGCCGGCGAAAAGCGTGCGCAGGGCCACGGCCAATTCGGCCATGATGGCCAGCGGTTTCGTCCGCACCACGTGCCGGGTGAGGATCGATCTGGAGCCTGGACCCAAGCCAAGTGAAATATCGCGACCGCTGGCGAGCTCGGACATGGTGGCAAAGGCCATCGCAACGTCGATCGGATTGCGAAAGTAGGGGACGGCGACCGCCGTGCCGAGCTTGACGGGTAAACGAGCCAGGATTGCCGCTGAGCTCGCCAACACGCTGCGATACTCGAGATTGTCGTTGGTCCAGACCCGGGTGAAATGGAAAGGCCCTAAAATCTTCAACGCGCGCTCCGCCAGATCGATGAGTTCCGGGAGCGAATAGCGGTTGAGAACATGCAGCGGGTAGTGAATGCCCACTTCGCCGGTAAATTGCAGAGATGATTTCGACATGGGCTCGGGTTATCACACGAGATCAAACGAAGTCAAAGATTGGTTCAGCGAATTGTGGTTCAGTTTGGGAGTTCTTCCGGGTTTCGTGTGAAGAAATTTTCACCGCAGAGGCCCAGCGCGGCACAGCCGCAACGAAATCTCGGAGTATCTCCCGCAAAGCATGTCCGGAGTGAAACCGAAGGGACGCAAAGGCCGCAAAGATCGGAGATTACGGGTAAAAATCATTCGCAAG
>JBOHVN010000032.1:0-14620 GCA_050735675.1 Binatia bacterium
TTTGCGCCATGGCGCCGGCTACGTGCTCTATGCGCTTATGGACGAAGTGGTCGATCGCTATTTTCCAGCGCTCGATAGCATCGAATCCGCCATCGAGGACATCGAAGAACATATTTTCGCCGAGCAGCCCGCGCGCGAACACATCGAAGCTCTATACTCCGCGAAACGTAAACTCATAGTTCTCAAACATGCGACCGAGCCGCTGCTCGAAGCCAGCGCCAAACTGTTCGGCGGCCGCGTGCCCCAGCTCTGCGTGGCGTTGCAGGATTACTTTCGCGACGTCTACGACCATCTCTTGAGGCTCAATCAGGCAATCGACAGCTTGCGTGACATGGTGACCACCGGAATCTCGGTCACCATCTCGCTAATCTCGATCCAGGAAAACGCCGTGACCAAACGGTTGGCATCCTACGGCGCGCTTGTCACGGTACCGACTTTGATCGCGGGGGTTTACGGCATGAACTTTCACAATATGCCGGAATTGAATTGGATCTGGGGTTATCCTTTTGCCCTGGCGATGATGGCGGGAATAGACCTTTATCTGTTTTACCGTTTTCGCCAAGCCAAGTGGCTCTAGGAAAACACCACTGCCAATCACCAGCCTCAGCGGCGCGCCAGGGAATCTGACGATCTCAGCCCAACGGCGACAACTCTTTTAAGGCCGGCAACAGCTCGTCCAAGCTGTGGATGACCTCCCTGGGTTTTGCCGCCGCGAGAGTTTGTTCATCATTATATGAATGTTCGGTCGCCAGGGCGATGGGAATGACTTCCAGATAGGTGTCGCCGACCTTGCAGCCATGGGCGTTGTTGGCGGCTCTTAAGTAAGTCGCGGTGCCGCTGAGCAAGACGACGCGCATGTGCTGCGGTCTGTGCTTGCGATAGAGGTAGTAGATTCCTTGTTCCTTCGCATAGTAGGTTTGGTCGCGATCGACGATCTCTTCGAAGTAGCCGCCGATGCCCGCCTTTTCCATCGCTTCGTGCTTATAACGCCGCCCGCCGGTGGTCAGCAAGATATTTCGCAGACCCGCCGCTTTGGTCTCGCGCAGCGATTTTTCAATGCCCGGAATAAAATCCGGAGAATTGACGTCGTATCCATGTTTTTGCGCGATCTGGAGAGCCTGCCTGCGGATCTCGGCACGCTTCGCCTCGTTGAACGGCAGATTGCGATCATTTGCGTATTCTGCGGCGAAGATCAGCGGCACGAGAAAGAGATCGAAGGGCCCGTCGGCAATTTTTCTAAGCTGTTCGAAGCTCAGCGACGGCAGATTATACCGCGGCAAAAGCTCGTTGGCGATCGTCATGACTCGCCGGATGTCGGTCTCCACCGTGTCGGACATCGTGCGCATCAAGAAAGTATCGATTGCCATAGTCCCACCCTCCGATCGAGTTGATCTTATTGAATGGCTGGAAATCGCGCAAGCGGCGGTTAATCGCCGGTTCGCTCGAACGGCAGCCCATGCTTGCGCGCCGAGTTGCACTTCTTGCAGCTCGGCACCAAATTACCTTTGATGGATTTTCCGCCGCGAATGATCGGCACCAAATGATCCATGGTCAGATCTCCGGGGGAAACTTTTTCGCCGCAATGGTGGCAGATTCCCGCACCGCGCTTGCGCTTCCACCACTGGCTGGCGCGCAGCTCGCGCGCTTTTCGGCGCTCGCGGCGAATTTGCTCCTCGGAGACTTCGACGAGAAACGCCGGTTCCATGGACGCTTTCCTACTTATACCAGCGTTTCAAGTTTCTCAAGTAAATGCCAAAGCCGAGCGCGACTAGGAAGTACAAGATACTGCGCGCGATCGTCCAAGTGTCGTTGCTGTTGGAATATCTATTCAGCTCCCACAGCGCAAAGAAGACGAAAAAAATCGTCGCGCTCGCGATCAGTATTTTATGGGCCGTAATGAGCTTCACTGCCTTACCTTCCAGTCAATCATAGCTAGCGCGCCCGGCGCAAGCCGCTCCGCAAGCGGGTTCAGTTTGGGAAAAGATCTCTCACTTCGTTCGAGATGACCCATCGCTAAATTGGTTGTCATTTCGAGCAGAGCGAGAAATCTTTCTTGATGCCAAGGGCGGGGTTTGATGACGAGTCGTTGCGACTCGACGAGATCCTGATATAGATTTGTTCAAACCGATTGAAGGAGCAGATTTGAGATGAACAAAGAAGTCATCAGCACGCCCAACGCCCCTAAAGCGATCGGTCCCTACGAGCAAGCGATCAAAGTCGGCGAGTTTGTTTACGCCTCCGGGCAAATCCCGCTCGATCCAAAGACCGGCAATGTCGTCCAAGGCGATATTAAAGTTCAAACACGCCGCGCGCTGGAGAATTTAAAAGCCGTGCTCGAAGCCGCCGGATCGTCGCTCGACCGCGTCGTGAAAACAACGGTGTTTTTAAAGAACATCGCCGATTTCGCGGCCATGAACGAAGTTTACGGCGAATATCTCGGCGCCGCCAAACCCGCCCGCTCCACGGTCGCGGTGGCGGATTTACCGCGTGGCGCCTTGGTCGAGGTCGATCTGGTCGCGCTGGTTTAAAATAGCTGCAGCAATCAAATCCCGAGGATCATGCGCACCAGGCTTTGCAGCACGAGCTTTGCGCCGCCGCCAAAGCTTTTGCCGACGAGATCATCGTTTTCTTCTTCACCGCGCGGATAGGCATAAATGCCCTTGGTCCCCGTGACCACCCAGGATTTGGGATCGGCATAGACCTCGGGCAGTTTCGCGGCGACTTTCTCCTTGCCCATCTTCGCCGCGCGCGTGCCTTTTTGATATTTCTTGTAGCGCTGAAACTGACCGCGGTTTAGCCAGATCCCGTCGCAGTGCCGGCAACGAAAGAGTTGAATTTCTTTCGGCAAGATCGGATCAGCGAAGATCCGCAGCTCGTCGGCGCAGCGCGGGCAGTACAGAGTTTTTTGCGGCGGACGAAAGGCTTTGCGTAAAAGATCTTCGTTCAATGGGTCCAAGCGATCCGCTTCGTCGGCATCGACTGGAAAAAGCTCCCATTTGTCGCACCAGATGCCGCCGCATTGGCCGCACTGGTCGAGTTGAATCAGCGAGCCCGGAGCCGCCCGCGCGATCACCTCGGCCATCTCAAGGTCGCATTGAGGACATTGTAGCAAGATTGACGTTCCGGCTTATTGAACCATTTGAACTTTTGAAGCTTGAACCACGCTTTGCGGCAGGCCGGCCATCCTGTAAAGCAACGCAATCCTGCGAGCGATCGGCGGATGGCTGGCGAGCAAGTCCGCCAGTTTACCCTCGCGATCGTTGACGCGCCGGCGCAGTGGATTGACGAAAAATAAATGCGCCGTGCCGCGCGCCGCTTTGTGAAACGGCATAGTCGCGTCGCGAATTTTCTCCAAAGCCTGCGCCAGGCCGCTCGGGTTGCGCGTGTACTGGGCGGCGCTGGCATCCGCCAAGTATTCCCTTTGCCGCGATACCGCCATCGCCAACAGCCGCGCGATCAGCGGCGACAACGCGATCAAGATCAACAAAGGAATAAATACCAGCGGATTTTTCTTGCTCAGATGCCGGCCCGAGCGCGAGCTGTAAAAGCCGCGCCGGCCCCAGTCGGCGAGAATGGCGATGCCGCCGAGGAGAATGCTCACCAGGGTCATGAGCAAAATGTCTTCATTGCGAATATGCGAGATCTCGTGCGCCACCACGCCCTGAGTCTCTTCGCGGTCCAAAAGCGTCAGCAAACCGGTCGTGATGCAGATCGCCGCGTTTTTGGCGTTGGTACCGGTGGCGAGCGCGTTGGGCGCCGGATCGAAGATGACGTATACCCGCGGCATCGCCGACCCCGACGCCAAAGCCATCTCGGTCACGATGTTGTGCAACTCGCGGTGCTCGGGAACCTGCAAATTGAGCTTCTCGGCGCCGAGAGACGAGAGAATGATGTCGCCGCCGCCGTAGTAGGCTGTCAAGGTCGTAAACGTCGCGAAGCCCAGGGAAAAAATCGTCGCGATGGGAAGCGCCGCTCCCGCCCGCGTGAAAGCGTCGAAGTAGAGATAATCGATGGCGGCGCCGATGAACAGGAAAAACAAGATGAAGACCGCCGCCAGCGCGGCGCTCCAGCGCTGGTTGTGCGCTTGCCTGGCGACGAAGTCCAAGACTCGCGGCGTGTCCAGCGGCGGGCCCCAGCCTAACGGGTCAGCGAAAGGTTGACGCGCGGCACGGCTTTTTCTGCCTCCGCGACTTCGAACAACTCGCTAGGCTTAAAACCGAAAAATCCCGCGAGCATATTCGACGGAAAGACCTGCCGTTTGGTGTTGTACTGCGTCACTAGGTCATTGTAGTACTGGCGCGCGAAGGTGATCTGATTCTCGGTGGTCGTAAGCTCTTCTTGCAGGTCCAGGACGTTTTTGTTGGCTTTGAGGTCCGGATAATTTTCCATCAACGCGAAAATTTTTCCCAGCGATTGATTGAGAATGTTTTCCGCTGCGGCCGCCTCTTTTGCGCCCTTGGAGACCATCGCCTGGCTGCGCGCTTCGATGACTTTTTGCAAAGTATCCTGCTCGTGCTGCATGTAACCTTTGACCGTTTCGACCAGGTTCGGAATCAGATCGTAACGACGCTTAAGCTGCACGTCGATTTGCCGCCAGGCGTTTTGGATTCTCAAGCGCAGCGCGGTCAGCCCGTTGTAGGTCGCGATAATCCAAATACCGAGCACGAAAATGATCGCCCAAATGACAAAGATCATAAGCCGCGCAATCCTCCCGGTTCCTCGCGAAGCAAGATCGCCCGGGTCACGTCGCGCACGCGCGCAACCCCGGTCATGGTCAACACTCGCTGCATCTCTTCGGCAAAAATCGCGAATACGCGCTCAACGCCGGGGGCGCCGAATGCGCCGACGCCCCAGGCGACCGGCCGGCCCGTCAGCACGGCTTTGGCGCCGAGCGCCAACGCTTTGACGATGTCGCCGCCGCTGCGAATACCGCTGTCGAGCAGCACGGGAGTTTTGCCGCCGACAGCATCGACGACCTCCGGCAGCGCTTCGAGCGCGGCGCGGTTAAAGTCGAGAATGCGCCCGCCGTGATTGGAGACCACCAGCGCGTCGGCGCCGGCGTTGATGGCCACGCGCGCATCATCGGCGCCCATGATGCCTTTGACGACCACCGGCAGCTTCACCTGCTGCCTCATCCATTCGATATCTTTAGGGGTCGATTTGTGCCCCTTGCGCGGTTTGCCGTCCTTGGTCGATAGCGGCACTTCGTCGCCGATCTTCACCGGCCGCACCGTGTCCATGGTGATGCCCACCGCGGCAAAGCCGAGATCCTCAGCCGTCTTGGCATACTCGGAAACTTCTTCCTTGCCGCGATTCATATAAGCCATGAAAACCAGCGGTGATTTTGCCGCGCTGCGCCATCCTTTAGGATCGAACTTGGCGGCTTGGCTGGTGAACATCATCGCCCCGGCGCGCTCGGTGCCTTCGGCCGCTTGCCGTTCGGCATCCTTGCCGATCAAGCTAAAACTTCCCACCGGCGCGGTAATCGCGGGAGTCGGCAGCGTATGACCAAACAACTCGATAGAAATGTCGGGCTCGGCGACATCGTGGAAAATCTTCTGGCGGAACAGATACTGGCGGAACGCGCGCGGGTTGCGATGAAAAGTCGCTTTGGTCTCGGCCGCGCCGTTGAAATGTTTCCAAGCCTCGGCCGGCACTCTCTGGCGCATGATCTCGCGCAGTTCGCGCAGGCCCATCTGCTCGAGCGGTTTTTCGCCCATGGCACCTCAATTCGGAGAAGCAATTTCCCAGCAATTGGTGCCGGGATCTCGGAAACAGAACGACGCGAAGCCGTTGCTTTCTTCGAGCGGCAAGAGCTCGCTGACGCCCAGCTCCTTGGCGCGCTCGCTGAACTCACGATAGGCATCTTTGACCGCCGTTTTGGAATCAACCGTCAAAGTGTTGCGGAAATTCGGCGAGAACACCTTGATGTTTTTGCGCTCGGCGCAGACCACGTAAGTGCGCGTGCTCGGATGTTTTAGATATATGACGATGGTGCTGAAGCGATGCACTTCCAAGCCGAGGACGTCGGTGTAGAAGTCCCGGCTGGCGTTCAGATCATGGGCGACGAGCGTGCCGTGCGTGAAAGCCTGCGGCACGTAACCGCGGCCGGGAAATTTTTCTTCGGGATAAGCTTCTTCCCAATGGGGTTTTTTCACGCCGCCAAATTTCTGTGCCGCCGCTTTCTTGCGCGCAACATCTTCATAGCACTCGATTTCCCAGCCGTTGGTGCCAGGTTCGACGAAGTAGCAGGAATACGACCCATGGCTCCAGGTCGGCTTGCCGATAGCGCCGAGCTTGTACTGGGCCTTGTGCGCCGTGAGGTACTCGTACGCCTTGTCGACTTCCCCGGTCGTCTGAACGCGCACACCCCAGTGATTGTGCATCGGCTTGGCCGGGGCCTCAGGCCCCGCTTCATGCAACACCAGCACCCATGGCGAATTGGGATGTTTGAGGGTCGCTTCGCCGGCTTTTTCAGAAACCTTCTCAAATGCCAACAAGTCGGTCATCACGGCCATGGAATCCCGCAAGCTGCGGCATTCCATATGCGTCTTTGAGAGCGCGATCGGCTTAATCATGAGTCCTCGCCAAATAACGGTTGTCTAATCGCTGAAAATTTACAGCGCTATCGCTACCCTGTCAAATGAAGTACCACTTCCTGAGTCCGTCACCCTGAGCAGAGCGAAGGGTCTGTTCTTCTCCCAGATTCTCACATTCGGCTTGACACGCAGTAGCCTTTTTCGTTTTATCGTCTGATGCAGTGGAGGGAACGCTTATGAGAATAGCGCTCAGATTCTCCGTGCTCAGACCATCGTTTTTTGGTCAGTTCCGTAACTTGACGTTAGTGTTGTTCCCTCCATACTGGTAGCGTTCTGGAGGAACTTATGGCTACCCTGAATATCAAGAATCTTTCATCGAATCACTTTGTCCGCCCGATACAGCAGCGACTGCGGAATCGTCACGCCAATTTGTTTCGCTGTCTTGAGATTGATCACCAACTCAAACTTCGTCGGCTGCTCGACGGGGAGATCGGCGGGCTTGGCGCCCTTGAGAATTCTGTCCACGTAATAGGCGACGCGTTTGTAACTATCGGCGTGGTCCGCGCCGTAGAACATGAGCCCGCCCGCCTCAACAGATCCTCTGTCGCCGGCCGTCAACGGTAACCGGTTCCTCAATGCAAAGCCACCGATCTGTTTTCGGTTAGCGATCATTAGAGGGCCTCCGAGGGGGTAGAGTCCATCCGGGCGTTGTTTGGCCAGCGCGGCAAAAACCTTCTCGAAACCATCCGAAGCTCTAACTTCCCAGGGCTGAAGCGTCAACTTCAGCGCGCGCGCCGTGGCAGGGAGGACTTCTTTCATCTCGTATTGATGGGCTGGGTTGGCAGGATCGGACAGAATCGCGACTCGGGCTACTTTGGGAACAGCTTCTTTGAGTAGCTCCAACCGCTTGCCCCCCAGGTCTCTGGAAAGGAGTGAAAAGCCGGTGACATTGCCGCCGGGACGGGCCAGGCTATCAATCAGGCCGGCCTTGACGGGATCGCCACCGGGACCCGACATCACGATGGGAATCGTTTTGGTCGCGTTCTTCACGACCCGGACGTAAGTTGTCCCACCTCCCACCACGATGATATCCACCTTGAGACGCACCAGCTCGGCGGCAACCTCTTGGTACCGATCGAGCTTCGCCCCGCCGGATCGGTACTCGATGGCAATGCCTTGTCCTTCTATGTAGCCAAGCTCGTGCAGACGCTGCCGGATTCCGTCGAAACGGCCGGAATCAGCGCCGGTATCGGACGCCGATAGATAACCAATCCGCGGGATTATCTTCGGCTGCTGCGCCTCGGCCACCGCTCCCCACACCGCTAGCGCGACACCGATTACCGTAAGCCCCAGCAGTTTCGGATTTTCGACGATTCGACGGAGTCTATCTTGAGCCCTTCGACATCGCCCAGCATAAACTCCGACGACGGATTTCTCTCTCAATTCAATCATTCACCTCGGCCCTCACGTTTCACGATGATGATCATACTATCCGGTCTCTCGCCGGCGAGTTCGGGAGAATCGGTAACGCTTTCCACATCAACTGAATCCTACTTGACAACAACTTGGCATTGCTACACCCTACATAGTGAGAAGTCGAAGAGAGGTTCGGTTGTGTCTACTTTCCCTCAAAGCATTCCTCCAGGTAAAATCTTACTTACCTATGACGACTACCGTCTTTTGCCCAACGACCGTAACCGTTATGAGATACTTGATGGAGAGCTTTCCGTGACACCGGTGCCCGCTACAAAGCATCAAACAGCCCTGGGTAATCTCTATCGGTTTCTAGCCAACTATGTTGTTGCCAACCAGCTTGGAAAGCTTTTTATCGCGCCCACAGACCTCATCCTTGCTCCCACTACCGTCGTCCAACCGGATCTCATCTTCATCGGCAACGATCGCCGCCACATTGTTACAGAGCGCGCCATCGAAGGGCCTCCGACTCTTGTCATCGAGATTTTGTCACCTACGACTCACCGCACAGACCGCGTGACCAAAGCCCAGCTTTATGCCAAGCACAACGTGGCCAATTACTGGCTCATAGATCCCGATCAACGAACCCTCGAAGCCTATGAGCTGGTCATAGACCACTATGACTTGGTCGCCAGCGCCCGAGACGCTGAGGTGTTTGCTTCTTCGCTTTTTCCAGGTCTTTCGATTCAGCTGCCTGATCTTTGGGCATGAACCCTCGCGCCTCTCGCCTTACACCTCACGTCTATCGAATGACTTTGTTCGCCCGTGCGAGCACCTCCGGCGGGATCGTGAGCCCGATTTGTTTCGCGGCCTTCAAGTTGATCACAAACTCAAACTTCGTTGCCTGCTGCACCGGCAAATCAGCCGGTTTGGCACCTTTCAAAATCTTGTCCACGTAAAAAGCCGCTCGCCCATAGAGGTCATCGAAGTCCGCCCCGTAGGACATCAGACCGCCCTCATCGACAAACTCCTTCTGTGGGTAAATAGCAGGCAAGCGGTATTTGCCGGCAATCTCGACGACCCGCTTTCGTTCGGCGAAAAAGCGCCGACCGGTGGCCGTCATAATTGCGCCCACCTGCTTCTGCTTTGCGGTTTGAAAGGCGCTTTCTAATCCTTTGGCGTCGGGTTGAGTCTTGATCTCATCCAATTTTATCTTTAGTGCCAGAGCGGCAGGTCTGAGCTTTTTCAGTTGGAGGTCTGTTGCTACGCCGCCTCCCAGCCACAGAAGTCCAACTCGGCCGAGCTTGGGAACCGCGTCTTTAAGTACCTCCAGTCTTTTCGTATTTAGCTCGGGCGATAAACTCGATAGCCCGGTGATATTGCCTCCCGGCCGCGCCAGACTGGTAACCAAACCTGCAGCCACCGGGTCTGGAGAGTTAATCATTACGATGGGGAGGGTAGTAGTTGCTTTCTTCGCCACTAACGGCGTCGGTCCCCCTGAGGCCACGATCAGATCAACCTTTAGACGAACCAGCTCCGCGGCAAGCTCAGGTAACCGCTCATTCTTTTGCTCGGCAAACCGGTACTCGATGGTGATGTTTTTTCCTTCAATCCATCCAAGCTTGAGCAGTTCCTGGCGGAACGCGTCCAAGAGGACCGAGATACCAGCAGCAGTGCTGTTATCCAGGTAACCGATGCGAGGAACTCTCTCTGTCTGCTGGGCGTCGACGGACGAGCAAAACGCAAAGAGCATGGCGCCAAAACTCAAAGCATGAATTTGTTTTTTCATTTGTGCCCTCTCACACCTATCGATTGAAAGAAAATCCGAAATTCGAAGCACCAAATTCGAAACAAACGAGAAGCTAAAATTCGAAAACGAAGAAAATCCAAAACTCGCTCCGAACCGCCTTTGGTTTGAACATTTGAGTTTTGGACATTCGATATCGTTTCGGATTTCGTGTTTTTTCCCTTTTGGTCATTTGAATTTGTTTCGATCCGCGGGGCCGCTTTCGGATTTCGATATTCGGGTTTACTTTT
Organism: Binatia bacterium; assembly: GCA_050735675.1. Taxonomy (GTDB): domain Bacteria; phylum Desulfobacterota; class Binatia; order UBA9968; family UBA9968; genus DP-20. Next base: position 9,990 of record JBOHVN010000032.1, read on the forward strand.
TATTGTTCTATCGGATGATTTTGGTCGCCCTTGCTAACAGGTCGGGTGGAACTGTCACTCCGATCTGCTTCGCTGTTTTGAGATTGATCACCAATTCAAATTTTGTCGGCTGTTCGACTGGCAGATCGGCAGGCTTGGCTCCCTTCAGAATTCTGTCCACGTAATAGGCGACGCGCCGGTAGCTGTCCGCGAGATCTGCGCTATAGGACATGAGCCCGCCGGCATCGACAAATTCAGTGTTATAGAACATCGACGGCAACCGGCTCTTTAACGCAAAACCCACGATCCGTTTTTCATTAGCACGCATTAGCAGGCCCCCGAACACGTAGAGTCCATCCGGGCGCTGCTTGCCCATCGCAGCAAAAACCTTATCAAAACCGTTCGCGTCTCGTACCTCCCGAGGCTGAATAGTCAACTTGAGCGAACGCGCGGCGATCTCGACCTCTTTCAGTTGGACTACATGGTTCGAAACGGCCGGATCGTGGAGAACCGCGACACGGGCAAGTTTCGCAACGGCTTCTTTGAGCAGCTCCAGCCGCTTGCCGCTTAGCTGTCCCGAAAGGAGAGTCAGGCCGGTGACGTTGCCGCCGGGACGGGCAAGGCTTTCAATGAAGCCGGCCTCGATAGGATCAAGCCCTTGGCCCATCAGAACGATGGGTATCGTCTTGGTCGCATTCATGGCCGCGCGGATCAGCGTGTCCGCTCCGGTTACCATGATGACATCGACCTTGAGACGCACCAGCTCGGCCGCAAGCTCGGGGAACCGATCGCCCCTCCCTTCCGCATAGCGGTACTCGATGGCGATGTTCTGTCCTTCTATGTAGCCAAGCGCGCGCAGAGCCAGCCGAACTGCCTCCGCACGGTCGGAATCACGAGCCGGATCGTTCGCCGCTAGATACCCTATCCGGAGGACTTTCTTTGGCTGCTGCGCGTGTACGGAATAAGACATGAATGCGACGAGCAATAATGAATAGGGTGAGAATGTTGCGGATCATTCTTGCCCGCTTCCAGCAAGCGACGTTGGCAATCACCATTGACCATCCTTTCGGGTATGTACTATTCTCCAAACCGTCGTATCTGCTTATGAAAATCATTCGCACGGAGAAACAAAGGGAAAATCTGGCAAAGTACTTTTGGGACATGTCCAAGGTTGCTTTTGCTGTCCTTGTTGCCGGTCCTTTTGCAAAACCAGAGAGTTTTAGCTTTGCTGGACTTCTCATCGGTATCGCTATAGGATTTCTATTAGCCCTATGGGGTTATCTCCTCGATGGAATGGAGGTATCCAAATGAATCCTTTTGTCGTGGCGTTCATAGTTCTGGGCATCGTCGCTCTAGTTGGCCTATTGATCCTTATCTTTGATAAAGGTCTTAAGCGACGCCCCTGATTTTCATCCGTCTTTACGTCCCTCATCATTCTCCAACTAAAATCCCAATTCATTTTTCGCCGCGTCACGCCTTTATCTAATCACCTTATCCGCTCTCGCCAGTACATTCGGCGGAATCCTGACAATTTTGGATTTTCGATTTTGGATTTTAGATTGGTCGATCATCGGATTACTTTGTCGGCCCTAGCCAAAACATTAGGAGGAATTGCTAACCCGATCTGTTTGGCCGCCTTGAGATTGATGATGAACTCAAACTTCGTCGGCTGTTCAACTGGCAGATCGGCAGGCTTAGCGCCTTTGAGGATTCTGTCCACGTAGAAAAGGTGTAAGGAATCATTTCTCTGTTAAACACTGGGCATCAGGCGCGCTGGGGAGCGGGAGCGAGGCGCGAGCGGACGCTGTACTCGCCGCCTGCACGCGTTTGTTCGGCGCGGGATATGCTTTAGGCATCGCCCCGCGCTACTCTTCGCAAGCGTCTGCTCCACACCTCCTCGGGCAGATGATCAAGGTTTGATCAAAACGGTAAATCCCTCTTGGGTGAAATGGTGATCGTTGGTCAGCACCTCGGTAAGACTCATCTGACGCATGGTGTGCATGGAAATACAATCCACTAAGCTGTATGCCTTATCGGCACGGCTGGCGTAGAAATCCAATCCCGTCATAAACGATTGATGTGTCTGCGGTCTCACGGTCACATGCACGTTGGTCAGGATGGCGCGGACGGTCTTCAGAGCTTCGCGGCGCAAGTACTCGCCACGCCCGGCGTAGGCGGAGAGGAACTCCACGAGCACCTCCTCAGTCGTGACCAGATGCACAAGCCCCAACGCCGCTACCGCCCGTAACGTGGGGGCATGCCATGTGTCGCCCGGTGTGATACTGGCTACCCAGTACAACGTGTCAGCAAAGACCGGCATCATCGTTTGGGCGTGCCGTAGAGATAGTGATCCAGTTGGTCGGTGAAGTCCTGTGGTAACTTCGCAATCTCTGCAGCAGGGATGGCAGCGGCAATCTCCGCCAAGACCTCAGCAATCGGACGAGTATCGGGGGTTTCTGTGCCATTGTCTGTCGCAGGATACACAAGGACACGCAGTTTCTGGCCAGAGAAGTCAGGTATCCTGGCGGCAATCTCTTCCCAGGTACCTTCGAGCTCAAGCAATGGGGTGGTCATGATTTTCCTCCTGCCCGCAGTGTATCACAGCGGAACACGCTATTTCATCAATGCATCAAAAGTCTGTTGCTCCTGCCTGTTTCAACCCGAGGCTAATCAGCCTAAGGCCGAGCCTTCCGTCATCTAATGACTCGATCTGCCAGGCCGCGCGAGGCTGGCGACGAACCGCTCCCAACAGGATCGCTATCCTCCGCCATGACAATGGGAATCGTCTTGGTCGCATTCTTGGCCGCGAGGACCAGCCTGGTCCCTCCTCCCGCCACGATGACATTAACCTTGAGACGCACCAGCTCGGCCGCAAGCTCAGGGAAGCGATCGACTTTCCCTTCCGCATATCGATACTCAAAGGCGATGTTCTGTCCTTCGATGTAGCCAAGCTCGCGCAGAGCCAGCCGTATTGCCTCAGAACGGGCGGACTCACGAGCCGGGTCTTGCGACGATAGATAGCCTATCCGCGCGACTTTCTTCGGCTGCTGCGCGTGGGCGGGAAAGCTAAGAGCCAAGAGCATTACGCCCAGAGCCAGTCCAAAGATTTTTTTACTCATAGGGTTTCTCGCCGCATTTTTGCTGCGCTCTACCCCCTTTTCCCTGCCTACTTTCATTTTATGACTTTGCGGGCGCACCGGGGTGGCGCTTTTGTTTTCTTGACAATCTTGCGAGAGGGAAAGGCGGTTCCACCAAAGTGGTGAGATATCGAATCCAAACTTATATCACAACTTCCCGCGGGCCTCGTTATGCACCGTGAACCTGGAATACAGAAGAACAAGGACTTCTCACCGGCCTTACATACTCAGCCTACGCTCAGTCAGAGCGGCAGAAAACTGATTCGGTTAATCCACTCCTCTGCCTCAGTCGCAAACCATATCAACAGCAGATCTTCTGCCACGGCAGCAACTGTCAGGTGCTGGGGAACCACCAACAAACCCGGGCTCGTCTCCATCGTAATGAATTCAGCGAAGTGCCGCGGCATGGTTTTTAGATCGTGCGTGACCAACATCCGCCCCTCTCGGGCCGCCATGACCAACACATCTCTATCTTCAAGATGAGCGAGACCGGCCGCCTCTGCTGTCTGGAAGTCTATAGACGGTTCACGCCGGACTGTAGCCAGCAGAATAATCTGGTTCAAATCGGCATCCGCCTGAAACCGTATTTTCATGGGTGCAGCGTCTGTCGCTGCCGCCGAGCATCGGCCAGTTTTTGGTAAAACATGGGATCGGCGTCACGGGCGGCTTGCCGCAGGGCCTCAAAACCAACCCTAACTTGCGTGAGATAGATATCAATCTCCGAGCGATTAGCCAAATAGAACGCGATGGCGCCATATACCTGCTCAAGCGTGAGCACCGGAAAGGATTGGGCAATGCTTTCTGCAGTCTGCCCGTCTAAGAAGGCATAGACGATGGAATCAAGAGAAACACGGGTCCCTGCCACCCAATACCCCTCGTCTCGCTGATTAACATATTGATTGCTCATAGGTTCTATCCTTTCTACTGTTCGGTAACCCGAGCCATACTGGGCACTGCGCTCTGGTTGGGACTTTCCAGGTGTTGGAATTCTCCCCTGGTATTAGAGCCTTGTCAATCTGTTCATGAACCGCCCAGTCCGGTTTACGCCGGTCAGTACAATTCCCTTGTGCCTAATCATTTCGCCAATGAAGAACCCCGCCGCAAGCAGCGGGGTATCTTTGCGAAATTCTCCGAAGCCCTTCCACCCTCCTTCGCCAAGGCTACGGAGGGTTCTCCCCGCCTTCATCCTCGCAGCAAGCTGCGAGGTATTCGGCGAAGGAGAATAAAAGTCGGTCCTTCGTAGCCCACCGATTTTGAATTTTACATTTTTGATAATCACCAGATGAAAATCCTAAGCCGTTTTTACGCGTTTCTCCTCAGTCCAAAATCCAAAACCTCTGGTGAGCAACGTCGAAATCATCGCAAATCTACAATCAGTCGCGGTAGGGACCGCCCTTGCGGGCGGCCCCCCGCACGGATCCGTACGTGAAGAATTACCTCATACGGCTCTTACCTCGGGTTCATCTGACGGCCAACCGCTCGTTGGGATACGGATGCAAAATGCGCGCGGGAGGG
>JBOHVN010000033.1:0-2938 GCA_050735675.1 Binatia bacterium
CGAGATCTATTTCTCGTGCGCCTGGCCGGGCACGGTCAAGGCGTGGCACGTGCACAAGTCGATGACCATCAACAACGCCGTGCTCTCCGGGCGCGCCAAGCTGGTGATGTACGACCTGCGCGAAGCATCGCCGACTCGCGGCGAGCTGCAGGAAGTATTTTTCGGCGAGGACAATTATTGCTTGGTGCAGATGCCGCCGGGCATCGCCAACGGCTACAAGGCCTTCGGCGACAAGATGGTCATCCTCGCCAACTGCGCCACCGAGCCGCACGATCCCGATGAGATGATCCGCATCGATCCGTTTACCTCGGATATTCCGTACGATTGGGACGTGAAGCATGGTTAAACGCAGCGCCGCAGATCCCGGATTCGTCATGACGCGCACGCCGCTGCGGGTCAGCTTCGCCGGCGGCGGCACCGATCTCGCGGAGTTTTACGAGCGCGAGACCGGCGCGGTGTTGAGCACGGCGATCAACCAGTACATCTACGTTACCGTCAAGCGCCATGGCAGTGTCTTCAACGAGTCGATCCGATTGAACTATTCTAAAAGCGAGCAGGTCCAGAGCATCGATCAGATTGAAAACGACATCGCGCGCGAATGCCTGCGCCTGCTCGAGATCGAGCCGCCGATTTACGTCAGCACCGTAGCCGATCTGCCGGCCTCCACCGGACTCGGCGGCTCGAGCGCCTTCGCCGTCGGCTTGCTCAATGCGCTGCACGCTTTTCGCGGCGAACGGGTCTCGGCCGGGCAACTCGCCCAAGAGGCCTGTCACATCGAGATCGACGTGCTGAAACAGCCAATCGGGAAACAGGACCAATACGCCGCGGCCTTCGGCGGCCTCAATTTCTTTTCGTTCAAACCCGGCGGCGCGGTGACCGTGGAGCCGCAACGTTTGAACAACGGCGGCATCAGGCATTTCTTCGACTGTATTTTGATGTTCTGGACCGGCCACCAGCGCGACAGCAGTTCGGTGCTGGCCGAACAGAAGGCAAACACGCCGGCCAAGATGGAATCGCTCATGCGCATGCGCGAGCACGCCTTCGCGTTGCAGCGACTCTGCGACGGCATGCCGTTCGAGATCGAAGAGTTCGGCGCGATCCTCAACGAGAGCTGGAACTTGAAACGCGGCCTATCGAGCAAAATCACCACGAGCCAGATCGATCAATGGTACGATGCGGCGTTGGCGGCGGGGGCCGAAGGCGGCAAGCTTTGCGGCGCGGGCGGCGGCGGGTTTTTGCTTTTCATCGCGCGGCCGGAGAGGCACGACGCGGTGCGCGGGGCGCTCGCCGGTCTGACCCAGGTTCCGGTGGTTCACGAAGTGCACGGCTCGCAGGTTTGCATGCCGTTTGTTCTGCATTAGAAGCGTTGGAGTACTGGAGTGGTGGAGTGCTGGAGTCATGGATTTGGACCCAATACTCCAATACTCCTGTACTCCAACACCCCATTCGCTCACTCAGCTCGGGAACTTTGAGTCACCCGCAATCACAGTTTAAGTGTTAGGAGGTTCATGCGAAGTTATGAACGCGAACGGTAAGGAGAGAACAACGTGCATGCTGTGCCGTTCCGCCGCAGTCGAAGAATTTTTGGATCTCGGCGCGACGGCGCTGGCCAATCAATTCTTGGCTGCCGGCGAAATCAACGGCAGCGAACCCAAGTATCCTTTGCGGGTCGGCTTTTGCCACGGCTGCCGCCACGTGCAGTTGACCCAGTCGGTGCCGCCGCGCGAAATGTTCGAGCATTATCTCTATATCTCTTCCGCGTCCGACACGCTGAAAAACCATCTGTGGGATCTGAGCGACCAACTGGTGCGGCGCCACGGTCTCGGAGATCAGGATCTGGTGATCGACATCGGTTGTAATGACGGCACCTTGCTGCGCGGATTTCAGCGCCACGGCGTGCGCCCGCTGGGGGTCGATCCGGCGCAAAATCTCGCCGCCTTCACTGACGGCAGCGGTATCGAGCGCTACACCGAGCTTTTCAGCGCGGCCAGCGCCAAGGACATCGTGGCGCGTTGGGGTCATGCATCGCTGGTCAGCGCGACCAATACTTTTCCGCATATTCAAAACCCGGCCGACTTCGTCGAAGGGATCAAGTCCGTGCTCAGGCCCGGCGGCGTCTTTGTTATCGAGATGCACTACTTGCTCGACATGATCGAGCAGGTGGCGTTCGATACTATTTATCACGAGCATGTTTCCTACTGGGCGCTGGACCCGATGCAGCGATTTTTTGAAGATCACGGCATGCATGTCGTCGACGCCGAGCGGGTGCCGCTGCATCACGGTCAACTGCGCGTTCACGTACAACGCCGGGGCGAGGGAACGGCGCGGCCTGGCGTGGATAAAATTCTTGCCGGCGAACGAGCCGCCGGACTGGATCAGTTTTACACCTATCAAAAGTTCGCCGAACGGGCGCAAAAGATCAAGCGCGATCTGCGCGAGACACTCAGTGATCTGGCGCACAAGGGCGGCCGCGTGGCTGGCTACGGCGCGCCGGCCAAGGGCAACACGCTGCTCGGATTTCTAGAAATCGGCCCGGAACTGCTGCCTTATATCGTCGACCGCAGCCCGCTGAAGCAAGGGCTTTTCACGCCCGGAACTCACATCCCGGTGGTGGCGCCGGAGCGTCTGCTCGCAGATCAACCCGATTATGTCTTGCTGCTCGCCTGGAATTTCGCCGATGAAATCGTCGAACAGCAAGCAGAGTACCGCAAGCGCGGCGGCAGGTTCATGGTGCCGGTCCCGGAAGTACGCATTCTGGAGAGTTAGCGAAGTAAGTTCGCGATGTCTTCGTGATTATTACCCTCGCCCGCTCTGCGCTGATCATGTTCCATAACTCCCCACGCTGGACACTGACAACGATTTGTGGCATCCTGTGCGCGGATGGATGGCAGCGTGGTGGTGTGCGGGCGAGTTTTTCCGCACGCTGTTCTCAAGCGTA